>NZ_JASCAS010000029.1:0-91400 GCF_029967615.1 Aeromonas sp. V90_14
ACCTCTGACCACCTGGTTCGTAGCCAGGTACTCTATCCAGCTGAGCTACGGGCGCAAATGGCGGAGAAGGGGGGATTCGAACCCCCGATGCGGGTATAAGCCGCATACTCCCTTAGCAGGGGAGCGCCTTCAGCCTCTCGGCCACCTCTCCGTTTGCGGGGCTGATAATACTTCACAGGGATTTTTAGTCAAACACTTTTTTGGAGAAAAAAGCGCGTTCGCTCAGCATTTGGTCAAAGCGTGGAATATTCAAGCAATATCGACACTTATCCCGCTCTTTTGCTCCCTGCGACGCGATTTTCAGCACGCCAGAAAAACAAAAGGCGACACATGAGGTGTCGCCTTGTCACAGCCATTAACGCCGCTTAGAAGCCGGATTGGCCCGGAACTTTCTCGGCCTGGATGCGCTGGTAGATCTCTTCGCGGTGTACGGAGACCTCTTTCGGTGCGTTCACACCGATACGAACCTGATTGCCTTTTACGCCCAGTACGGTGACAGTCACTTCGTCACCAATCATCAGGGTTTCCCCTACACGACGAGTCAAAATAAGCATTCGCTTGCTCCTGTATCCTGTTTTGTATTTATATCGATATGCGACATTATCTTACAAAGATACCGATATGGTAAATGGTTGAAACTAAATCAATCAGGGATTGTTTCCCAAGGGCTGCTCATGAGGCTCCTGATCCAGCCCAAAAGCGGAGTGCAAGGCACGCACTGCCAGCTCCAGGTACTTCTCGTCAATCACCACGGATATCTTGATTTCAGAGGTGGAAATCAACTGCATGTTGATCCCCTCCTCGCCCAATACCTTGAACATGGTGCGGGCGACGCCAGGATGGTTCCACATCCCGACTCCGACGATGGAAACCTTGGCGATCTCACCGTTGCCCTGCACGCAGGCGGCCCCCAGCTCGCTGGCGGTCTCCTCCAGCAGGGCGCGCGCCCGGCGATAGTCATCGCGATTCACCGTGAAGGTGAAGTCGGCGGTCCCATCGCCTAGCGTGTTCTGCACTATCATGTCGACATCAATGTTGGCGTCGCTGATCGGATTCAGGATCTGCGCAGCCACGGTGGGCCTGTCCGGCACACCCAGAATGGTCAGGCTCGCCTCGTTGCGATTGAACGCTATCCCGGATACCAGGGGAGCTTCCATCCTCTCACCTCCATATGTGATTAAGGTTCCCTCTCCATCGACAAAGCTCGACAGCACCCGCAGCGGTACGCGGTACTTGCCCGCGAACTCCACCGAACGGATCTGCAGCACCTTGGCGCCGAGGCTGGCCATCTCCAGCATCTCCTCGAAGGTGATGGTATCGAGACGGCGCGCCTTGGGCTCGATCCGCGGATCCGTGGTATAGACCCCATCCACATCGGTAAAGATCTGGCATTCATCGGCCTTGATGGCCGCCGCCACGGCAACCGCCGTGGTATCAGAACCACCGCGGCCCAGCGTCGTGATGGCGTTATGCTCGTCACGGCCCTGGAAGCCGGCGATCACCACCACCTTGCCCGCGCCCAGTTCAGCCTGAACCTGCTCGGTGTCGATGTGGGTGATGCGCGCCTTGCCATAGGCGGAATCGGTATGAATGCGAACCTGATCGCCGGTCATTGAGACCGCAGGACAACCGCGTTTGTTCAACGCGATCGCCAGCAGCGCTATGGTGACCTGTTCACCGGTGGAGACCAGCACATCCATCTCGCGCCGGTTGGCATCAGGATCCAGCTGCTGGGCCATGCCCAGCAACCGGTTGGTTTCGCCCGACATGGCGGAGACCACCACCACCACGTCATGTCCCTGGGCGCGGGTCTGCTCGACCCGCTCAGCTACCGCCTCGATCCGCTCCAGCGTGCCGACCGAGGTGCCGCCGTACTTCTGTACATAGAGTGCCACAGATCACCTCGCCCGATTACAGGCGCTCTTCCAGCCAGGAGTGTACGGATTGCAGGGCTGCCGGCACTGCCTCTGGCTGGGTACCACCCGCCTGGGCCATGTCGGGACGACCGCCGCCCTTGCCACCCACCTGCTGGGCGACCAGATTGACCAGCTCACCGGCCTTGACCTTGCCGGTCAGGTCGTTGGTGACGCCCGCGATCAGGTTGACCTTGCCCTCGCCACTGGTGGCCAGCAGCACGACACCGGACTTCATCTGGTTCTTCAGTTCGTCCAGCATGCCGCGCAGGGATTTCGGATCGGCCCCTTCCAGCGCTGCAACCAGCACCTTCTGACCCTTGATCTCGATGACCTGACCCAGCAGGTCGTTACCGGCCTGAGCGGCCAGCTTGGCCTTGAGCTGCTCCAGCTCGCGCTCCATCATCTTGGCCTTGTCCAGTACCTGACGTACCTTGTCGGCGATGCAGAACTGGTCGCCTTTCACCAGGGCGGCAGCTTCTTCGATCTGCTCGCCAACCTGATGCATGAAGTCGATGGCGGCCTTGCCGGTCACCGCTTCGATACGGCGCACACCGGCGGCGATGCCGCTCTCGGCGATGATCTTGAAGAAGCCGATATCACCGGTACGCTTGGCGTGAGTACCGCCGCACAGCTCGGTGGAGTAGTCGCCCATGCGCACCACGCGCACGTCGTCTTCGTATTTCTCGCCAAACAGCGCCATGGCGCCGGCGGACTTGGCGGCTTCCAGGTCCATCAGCTGGGTAGTGATTTCGTGGTTGGCGCGGATCTGGTTGTTGACCAGCTCCTCGACCCGGCGAATGGTCGCCATGGTCATCCCCTCGAAGTGGGAGAAGTCAAAGCGCATGCGCTCGGCGCCCACCAGAGAGCCTTTCTGGGTCACGTGCTCACCCAGCGCCTGACGCAGGGCAGCGTGCAGCAGGTGGGTCACGGAGTGGTTCAGGGCGATGGCCTGGCGACGCTCGCCATCGACCACGGCTTCGACCTCGGCCCCTTTCTCCAGGGTGCCCAGCTCCATATAGCCCTTGTGGATGATCGCCTTGCCCGCTTTGACGGTATCGGTCACGGCAAAGATGCCGTCGTCCACTTTCAGGGTACCGCTGTCGCCGATCTGGCCGCCGGACTCGGCGTAGAAGGGGGTCTGCTCCAGCACGATGACAGCTTCGTCACCAGCGATAAGACCGCTCACCTCGTCCACGCCCTTGTAGATGCCGACCACACGGGTGCGCTCGGTCAGGGTCTTGTAACCGGTGAAGGGGGTCTCGAAGTCGAGCTTGAGCATCTCGTTGTAGTTCACGCCGAAGCTGGAAGCCTCTTTGGCACGAGCACGCTGCTTCTCCATCTCGGCCTTGAAGCCCTCTTCGTCGATGCCGATCTCGCGCTCGCGCACCACGTCGGCCGTCAGGTCGGCCGGGAAGCCGTAAGTGTCATACAGCTTGAACACCACCTCGCCCGGAATGACCTTGGCATCGCCGAGATTGGCCAGCACGTCTTCCAGCAACAGCAGGCCTCTGTCCAGAGTACGCACAAACTGCTCTTCCTCGATGCGCAGCACGCGCTCGACCAGCGGCAGCTGGGCAATCAGCTCGGCGGCGACATCCTTCATCTGTGCCGCCAGCTCGGCAGCCAGTTTGTAGAAGAACACCTCGGTGGCACCCAGCTTGCGACCGTGACGCACGGCGCGGCGGATGATGCGACGCAGCACGTAGCCGCGACCTTCGTTGGACGGCATCACGCCATCTGCCACCAGGAAGGCGCAGGAGCGGATGTGGTCCGCGATGACGCGCAGGGACTGGTTGCTCAGATCGGTGGTGCCGACAATCTCGGCCGCTTTCTTGATCAACGCCTGGAAGATGTCGATTTCGTAGTTGGAGTGCACACCCTGCATGATGGCGGAGATACGCTCCAGACCCATGCCGGTATCCACGGACGGACGCGGCAGCGGCTCCATGGTGCCGTCAGCCTGACGGTTGAACTGCATGAACACCACGTTCCAGATCTCGATGAAACGGTCGCCATCCTCTTCCGGTGAGCCGGGACGGCCACCCCAGATATGATCGCCGTGGTCGTAGAAGATCTCGGTGCAGGGACCGCACGGACCGGTATCGCCCATCGCCCAGAAGTTGTCGGAAGCGTACGGTGCGCCCTTGTTGTCACCGATGCGCACGATGCGATCGGCCGGCACACCGACCTCTTTTTCCCAGATGTCGAAAGCTTCATCGTCAGTCGCGTAGACGGTCACCAGCAGGCGCTCTTTCGGCAGCTGCAGCACCTCGGTCAGGAAGCCCCATGCAAACTTGATGGCATCCTGCTTGAAGTAGTCGCCGAAGCTGAAGTTGCCCAGCATTTCGAAGAAGGTGTGGTGACGAGCGGTATAGCCGACGTTTTCCAGATCGTTGTGCTTACCACCGGCACGCACGCAACGCTGGGAAGTCGTCGCGCGATTGTAGGCACGCTTGTCTGCGCCAAGGAACACGTCCTTGAACTGGTTCATACCCGCGTTGGTAAACAACAGGGTCGGGTCGTTATGCGGTACCAGCGAGCTGGAGGAGACAACCTGGTGCCCCTGGGAACGGAAATACTCGAGAAACGCGGCGCGAATCTCTGACGTGGACATATACATGGAAAATCCTGCTTGATTCGAATACGGACTTTTAACCGCATTAATGTAAGTTTTCTGCGGGGTAAAGTAAAACGGACAGGGCCGCCACGGGTGAAAAAGCGCGCATAAATGGGAGCTGGGAGAAAAGGGAGGCAAACCGGGGCGTTTTCAGCCATGGTTCTGGCCGATGGCAGCGGAAAATCGGCCTGCTGCCGAGGAGCCTCTCACCGCGTCTACCACCAGGATGCAAGTTGCTGAATCCACAGACACCAGCGGCAAAGGACATGCAATCATGTCCATGGTGGCGACGGGAAAGACGATACGGACAACCCGAGCAAAAGACATCCTGTGAAATGCAGAACTGCGCCATGACAATCTTGGCTGCTGGGTGTTTGGTATTTGGTGTTGGGGCTAGGTAGCAAGCGCGCCACCATCAGCCCTGCAGGCCATCAACAGGCTGCGACGGCTTGCAGAAGAGCAGAAACGGAGTGGTTACAGCTCGCGCTCCTGCAAGGCGCTCAACGCATAGCGTCCTTGCTCCTGGGTAAAGCCGCGCCCCAGCAGGTATTTGAGCCACTTCATCCGCAGCTTGAAATCGGCAAGGTCGGCCACGTTGGCTCGCCGCTCCAACAGTGCCAAGGCCAGTTCAAACCAGTCCAGCTCCGGCTGCTCGAAGGCGGCGTCAATCTGGTTGTCATCCAGCCCCTTGCGGCGCAGCTCGAAACGGATCTTGATGGGACCGTGCCCCTTGGCCGCCCCGGCTCTTACCGCCATGGCGCCATAACGCTCGTCGTTGACCCAGTTATAACCCCGGCAATAATCGACGACCGCCTCGATCACCTCTTCCTGATAGCCCTGCTGGCGCAGGCGTCTGGCCAGCTCGGACTCGGCGCTTTCGCGGCGAGCAAGACTGCGCATGGCAAAGGCGCGGGCCGCCGCCAGTTGCTCTTCAAAAGTGAGTTCGACCGGTTTGTCAGCAGATTCATCAACCATAAATAACAAGGCCGGGTATCAACCCGGCCTTCCTTTGTTCCTTATTCGAACTCTTGTTCGCTTTCGGCATCGAACTCTTCTGCCTCAACCGGTGCAGCCTTGTCATCGACAGGTACGGCACCGGAGAGCAGCAGCTCGCGCAGGCGGGCTTCCACTTCGCCAGCCATCGCCTTGTTCTCGGCGAACAGCTTCATGACGTTGGCCTTGCCCTGACCGATCTTCTCGCCGTTGTAGCTGTACCAGGCACCGGCCTTGTCGATCAGCTTGTGCTTGACGCCCAGATCCACCAGCTCACCCTCTTTGGAAATGCCGGCACCGTAGAAAATCTGGAACTCGGCCTGCTTGAAGGGCGGGGCCACCTTGTTCTTGACCACTTTGACGCGGGTCTCGTTACCGACCACTTCGTCACCTTCCTTGATGGCGCCGATACGACGGATATCCAGACGCACGGAGGCGTAGAACTTGAGCGCGTTACCACCCGTGGTGGTCTCCGGGCTGCCGAACATGACGCCGATCTTCATCCGGATCTGGTTGATGAAGATGCACAGGCAGTTGGCATTCTTGATGTTGGCGGTCAGTTTGCGCAGGGCCTGGGACATCAGACGGGCCTGCAGGCCGACGTGGGAATCACCCATCTCGCCTTCGATTTCCGCTTTCGGGGTCAGGGCCGCCACGGAGTCGACGATGATGACGTCAACGGCGTTGGAGCGCACCAGCATGTCGCAGATTTCCAGCGCCTGCTCACCGGTATCCGGCTGGGAGATCAGCAGGTCGTCGACGTTGACGCCCAGCTTGGCGGCATAGATGGGATCCAGCGCGTGCTCCGCATCGACGAAGGCACAGGTCTTGCCCTTCTTCTGCGCTTCGGCGATCACCTGCAGGGTCAGCGTGGTTTTACCGGAAGATTCCGGGCCATAGATCTCGACGATACGACCGCACGGCAGGCCACCGATGCCCAGTGCCACGTCCAGGGAGAGGGAGCCGGTGGAGATGGCTTCGATGTCCATGGTCTTGCTGTCGCCCAGACGCATGATGGAGCCTTTGCCAAACTGCTTTTCGATCTGACCCAGCGCAGCCGCCAGTGCCTTCTGTTTGTTCTGATCCATGCCAATCTCCGCTGGAAATCGTGAGTAAAAATGAAGTTGGGCTAAGTATACTGTCTATTCATACAGTATCAAGCCCAATTTATCTGAGCAGGGCCAACAGACCCGACAAGGCCTGTCTCACCGCCTGCTGGCGCACCTGCCGGCGATCCCCGTCGAAACGGGCCAGCAGGGAATGATGACGGCCGGAGCGGTCCGCCCAGGCGAACCAGACGGTGCCGACCGGTTTGCCCGGTGTTGCGCCGCCAGGGCCTGCGATGCCGCTGATGGCGACACTGATGGCGGCAGAGGAGTGCGCCAGCGCACCACGGGCCATCTCCAGCACCACGGCTTCGCTCACCGCGCCGTGTTGCTCAAGGCTCTCGCCACTCACCCCCAGCATCTGCTGCTTGGCTTCGTTGGTGTAGGTGACAAAACCGCGATCAAACCACCCTGAGCTGCCCGCGATGTCGGTGATGGCCGTCGCCACCCCGCCACCGGTGCAGGATTCGGCGGTTGCCGCCAGCCAACCGCGCTGACCGAGGGCCTTACCCAGCTCGATGGCGAGGTGCTCTATCTCTGCATCCAGTTTCATCACGGCTCCTGCTGCGTCGTTGAAGAGGCACATTATGCGATCCCGTCACTGCCGCCCGCAACCGCCGGGCAGACCCCCACCGGCATCGATGTGCAGCACCAAGACCCGCTCAGCTAGAGACAACCCCGGAACCCGACCTCCCCCGCCGCCCTGCTTATGTGTAGAATGGCGCCATCAAGTTCAAGGCTCATCACCGCAGACACTGGCCCGCAGAGGCCCCTTCTGGAATCGCACATGACCGCACAACACCAAGCTACCGGCACCGCGCCAGGCGCCAATCTCAGCGCCCACACGCCCATGATGCAGCAGTATCTGACCCTCAAGGCCGAGAACCCGGAGATCCTGCTGTTCTATCGGATGGGCGACTTCTACGAGCTGTTCTATGACGATGCCCGCAAGGCCTCCCAGCTGCTCGACATCTCCCTGACCAAGCGCGGCCAGTCGGCCGGCAGCCCCATCCCGATGGCGGGCGTTCCCTATCACGCCATCGAGGGTTATCTGGCCAAGCTGGTGCAGCTCGGCGAGTCGGCCGCCATCTGCGAGCAGGTAGGGGATCCTGCCACCAGCAAGGGGCCGGTGGAGCGCAAGGTGATCCGCATCATCACCCCGGGCACCGTCTCCGACGAGGCGCTGCTCAGCGAGCGACAGGACAACCTGATCGCCGCCGTCTATCACGATGGTCGCCGCTTCGGCTACGGCACCATGGACATCGGCTCCGGCCGCTTCTTCATCAACCAGTTCGAGAAAGAAGAGACCCTGCTGACGGAGCTGCAGCGCACCAATCCGGCGGAGCTGCTCTACCCCGAATCCTTCGCCTTCCTGCACCATGTCGAGGGGCGCCGCGGTCTGCGCCGCCGTCCGGAGTGGGAGTTCGAGCTCGGCACCGCCCGCAAGCTCTTGTGCCAGCAGTTCGGCACTCAGGATCTGGTGGGCTTCGGCGTCGAGCAGAGCGAGACCGCCCTGTGCGCCGCCGGCTGCCTGATGCAATACGTGAAAGACACCCAGCGCACCGCCCTGCCCCACATTCGCAGCGTGCGCCTTGAGCAGCCCGATCATGCGGTCATCATGGATGCGGCCACCCGCCGCAATCTGGAGCTGACCCAGAATCTGGCCGGTGGCCACGACAACACCCTCTCCGCCGTACTGGACTGCACCGCCACCCCGATGGGCAGCCGCTTGCTCAAGCGCTGGATCCACCAGCCGATCCGCGACCGGGTGATCCTCAAAGGTCGCCAGAGCACCATCAAGGAGCTCATCGAGCAGAACCTCTATGACGAGCTGGGCGGCTTGCTGCGCCAGGTCGGCGACGTGGAGCGGGTGCTGGCGCGCCTGGCTCTGCGCTCGGCCCGCCCGCGCGACCTCACCCGCCTGCGGCAGGCCTTCGCCCAATTGCCCGAATTGCAGCGCCTGCTGGCGGAGAGCGAACACGAGGCGGTGCAGCAGCTGCGCGAACGCGCCAGCACCTTCCCCGAGCTGCTCGACCTGCTGGAGCGCGCCGTGATGGAGGTGCCGCCTGTGCTGATCCGCGATGGCGGCGTCATCCGCGACGGCTTCAACCAGGAGCTGGACGAGCTGCGGGATCTGGCCAACGGCGCCACCGCCAGCCTGGCCCGCATCGAGGAGCGCGAGCGGCTGCTGACCGGCATCAACACCCTCAAGGTGGGCTACAACAAGGTGCACGGCTTCTACATCGAGGTGAGCCGTGCCAACAGCCACCTGGTGCCGGCCCACTATATCCGCCGTCAGACCCTCAAGAACAACGAACGCTACATCATCGACGAGCTTAAAAAGTACGAGGACAAGGTGCTCACCGCCCAGGCCCAGGCGCTGGCGCTGGAAAAACGCCTCTACGAAGAGCTGCTCGATGCCCTGCTGCCGCATCTGGGCGATCTACAGGAGTCTGCCGCAGCACTGGCGGAACTGGACGTGCTGGCCAACCTGGCGGAGCGGGCCGAGACCTTGGACTACCGCTGCCCGACGCTCATCGATGAGGATCAGATCATCATCGAGGCGGGCCGCCATCCGGTGGTGGAGCAGGTGATGACCGACCCCTTCATCGCCAACCCCATCCGGCTGGAGCGGGAGCGGCGGATGCTGATTATCACCGGCCCCAACATGGGCGGTAAATCCACCTACATGCGCCAGACCGCGCTGATCGTGCTGCTGGCCCACATCGGTGCCTTCGTGCCGGCCGACAGCGCCCGCATCGGCCCCATCGACCGCATCTTCACCCGCATCGGGGCGTCGGACGATCTCGCCTCCGGCCGTTCCACCTTTATGGTGGAGATGACCGAGACCGCCAACATCCTCAACAACGCCACCGCCCGCAGCCTGGTGCTGATGGACGAGATAGGTCGCGGCACCAGCACCTATGACGGCCTCTCGCTGGCGTGGGCCTGCGCCGAACAGCTGGCGAGCAAGATCGGCGCCTACACCCTGTTCGCCACCCACTACTTCGAGCTGACCCGCCTGCCGGAGCTGATGGACGGGCTGGCCAACGTCCACCTCGATGCGGTAGAGCACGGCGACACCATCGCCTTTATGCACGCGGTGCAGGAAGGGGCGGCCAGCCGCTCCTACGGTCTGCAAGTGGCGGCACTGGCAGGGGTACCGAAATCGGTGATCCAGCAGGCCCGCCACAAACTGCATGAGCTGGAGGGTGCCACCCCGGTCGCAGCCGGTGAAAGCCGTCCGGCCCCGGTGGCCATGGCACCCCAGAGCCATCCGGTAGTCGATGAGCTGGAAGCGGTGCGCCCGGACGAGCTCACCCCGCGGCAGGCGCTGGATCTGCTCTATCGCCTCAAACAGATGCTGTGACCAGCGACAGCTGATCAGTCATGAAAAAGGGGAACCGCGAGGTTCCCCTTTTGTTTGGCTGCTTGATGGCACCCTGAATAGGATAAAGCCAGGTCAGGCCGGCCCGATCCGCTCCAGCAGGCTCATGTGGGTTGAACCATCGTGACGCTTGAGCTTTTGCCGGTATTCGAACTGGTGCTGGCTCTCCTGCTTGAGCCCCAGCATCAGCGAGTAGCACATGGCCAGCATGATTACCGAGAAGGGCAGCGCCGCTATGATGCTGGCGGCTTGCAGGGCGGCCAGCCCGCCGGAGACCAGCAGGATGGCGGCCACCAGCCCCTGACCCAGCCCCCAGATGGCGCGGTGCAGCACGGGAGGATCCTGATCGCCGATGGAGAGCAGGGTCGTAATCACCAGGGTACCCGAGTCACTGGAGGTGATGAAGTAGGTACAGATCAGCAGGGTCAGCACCCCCTTGGCGATCCAGCCGAAGGTCTCCCAGTGCAGCAGTTCCACCGTCTGGTAGAGCGCCAGGGTCACGTCCTGATTGACCGCGGCCACCACGCCACCAACACCGAACAGCTCCAGATTCATGGCGGTACCGCCGAACACGGTGAGCCAGAACATGCCGAGCAGCGAGGGCACCAGCAGCACGCCGAGCACGAATTCACGGATGGTACGCCCCTTGGAGATGCGGGCGATGAACATGCCGACAAACGGCGCCCACGCAATCCACCAGCCCCAGTAGAAGGCGGTCCAGCTCGACTGCCAGGCCGAGGTGCCGTTGGCCTCGGTATTGGTCCAGAAGCTCAGCTTGACGATGTTTTGCAGGTAGTCACCGATGTTCTGCACATAGGCGTTGAGGATGTAGGTGGTCGGCCCCAGCACCAGGAAGAGACCCAGCACGAACACGCTCAGCCAGATATTGAGCTCGGAGAGCAGCTTGACCCCCCGTCCGACCCCGGAAACCGCCGACAGGGTGGCGATCAGGCTGATGCCGCCGATGAGCCAGAGCTGGTTTGCTTGCGATACCTCCATGCCGAACATCTGGTTGAGACCTGTGTTCATCTGGGAGACCCCCAGGCCAAGGGAGGTGGCCACCCCGAACACGGTGCCGAACACCGCCAGCACGTCGGCGGCGTGGCCCCAGAAGCCGTAGATGCGATCGCCGAGCAGCGGATAGAGCACGGAGCGGATAGCCAGCGGCAGCTTGCGCCGATAGCTGAAGAAGGCGAGCGACAGGCCGACGATCACGTAGATGGCCCAGGGATGCAGGCCCCAATGGAAGAAGGTGAGGCGCATGGCGATCTGGGCCGCTTCCGGAGTCATCCCTTCGGTGATGAAGGGGTTGCCCTGCAGGTGGTTCATCGGCTCAGCGATGCTCCAGAACACCAGGCCTATGCCCATGCCGGCACTGAACAGCATGGCAAACCAGGCGAAGTAGCCGAACTCCGGTACCTGGTCGTCGTCACCCAGCCGGATGCTGCCAAAGCGGCTGAACATCAGGTAGACAGCGAAGAACAGGAACAGGGCGACCACCAGAATGTAGTACCACTTAAACCCGGCAATGATCTGATCCTTGGCGCCGACAAACCAGCTGGCGGCGGTTTCGGGGACGAACACCCCGAACAGCAGGAACAGGGTGATGACGGTGAGCGCCGTCATGGCCATGGTCGGGTTGAGGCCTTTGAATAGCCCTTTGCTTGCTCTCATCTGGCCTCCTTAGTCGTTGTTGAAAAAGTCTTCACCCACGTGATCGCCGGCACCGCCGATGGCGCGGTAGACCAGCTTGCCGGCCGTCTGCACCCGGTGGTCCACCAGGCTGACCGAAGGCTGGCCATTCACCGCATGACGCTTGCCGAGGAAGATGGCCATGGGCACGCCCAGATTGGAAATGCCGCTGGTGATCCAGAGCCGGTTGAAGTCGTAGGAGCCGCCGATGAACTCCAGCTGGGCCAGACCGGTATCAAGCCCGGTCAGATAGAAGTTCATCGCGCTCTCGTCCGGGAAGAGGTGCACCAGCACATAGGCGTAACGTAATTCATTCACCAACTCCTTTAGGTTGAAAGAACCAGTCTCGCTACAGGAGAGAGGCAGCTCACCATCGTAGTGGTGCACCTTGAGGTTGTTGGGGTCTTCATCATAGGCAGGCTGGTAACGCACGAAAGCCGAGGTATCAGGCAGTTCATAACGCACTCTGACCACCCGAAGGTCGGCCGCCAGCGACTTGATGTCCAGTTCGTCACTCATCATCTTGCTCCTCAAAGGTCGGGTCAAAATTCGGAAAATGCCCGCTAACCTAACACAAAAATAATTAGAGCAGAAATCATTACAGTAAAAACCATATTGACCTTGTGACGAATTAGGCGGAGAATTTTGCGCCTCTCAACAGCCCCTCGACGATTCGTTCCCCATGGAAAAACATGATGAAGTGCTGGTCGCCCTGCGCCAGATAATTCGTGCCATCGACATGCACTCCAAGCGCTTGATCAAGGAGGCCGGCCTGACCTCGCCCCAGCTCTTGCTGCTCAAGGGGATCGACGAGCTGGGCCAGATCTCCATGCGCCAGCTGGCGGATCACACCAACATGAGCCAGGCCACCGCCACCACCATCATGGACCGCCTCGAGAGCCGCCAGCTGGTGCAGCGCATCCGCAGCGAAACCGACAAGCGCAAGGTGCATGCGACGCTGACTGACGCAGGCCGCGCCCTGCTGGCCCAGGCGCCCACCCCGCTGCAGGAGCGCTTCATCCAGCGCTTTCAGGCACTTGAGGTCTGGGAACAGACCCTGTTGCTCTCTTCCCTGCAGCGCATCTCGGCCATGATGAATGCTGACGAGATAGACGCGGCCCCGGTGCTGAGCGTCCGGCCCCTCACCGAGGAGCGGGCATAAAAAAGCTCCCGAACGGGAGCTTTTTTTATGGGCCGGGGGAGTGTGATCACTCTTCCAGGCTGATGCCGATATTGGAGACGCCATCCTGGGCCGCAAAGGTGCGGATCGCCAGAATAAGGTCGCTGTCGCGCTCATGGGCAACCCGCTTGAGCAGCTCGACCTGGAACTCCAGCTCGGCTTCCATGTATTCGTGCTCGTAGAGCTCCTCGTCGGTGAGGTCGCGCTCTTCCAGCATCTCGATGAAACCGGCCACGGTACCGACCGACGCATGGCTGGCATCGTTGGCCTCTTCACCCACCCGGCAGATCACCGAGTTGTAGGCACAGCCCAGCGCCACGCAGGCATCCAGCGCCGGATAGGCACCGTAGGACTCGAATTTGCCAGGCTCGGGAATATAGACTTCAAACGCCTCCAGGATCGCCCCCAGATTGACGCGGGAACCCTTCACCGTCAGGTAATTCCACATCTGATCCAGGGCGTGGCGAAATGCCTTCGCATCCCCGAAACCGGAGGCCTGGGAAAACAGCGCATAGTTGGGGTACATGCGCTCTGCCAGCGCCAGGGTGTAGACGGTCTGTTGCCAAGGCTGTAGCTCGGCCAGTCGCTTATAAAACTTGTCACCAAACACTGGAGTCGGATCCTTTGCAAAATGTGGGGCAGATTGTAGCCCACGAGGGGCCGCGCGAAAACGAAAAAGCGGCCTGGTCGGCTATGTTGGCCGGTCAACTCGGGTAAGATGAGGACAGAGCGGCCTCTCTCCCGCGCCGCAAATCTGATAAGGAACAAGAGTATGAGTCAACGTACCCTTCTTTTGCTCAGCCAGGACAATGCTCACTACGAGCGCCTGCTCAAGGCGGCCCACCTCCCCCATTTGCGCATTCTGCGGGCCGACAACCAGGGCGAGGCCGAAAAATTGATCGGCGAAGCCCACATCCTGATGGCAGAACCGGCGCGGGCCAAACCGCTGCTGGCCAAGGCCGGCAAGCTCAGCTGGCTGCAGTCCACCTACGCCGGAGTCGACGTGCTGCTGGATGCCAGCTGCCGCCGCGACTATCAGCTCACCAACGTGCGCGGCATCTTCGGTCCGCTGATGAGCGAATACGTGTTTGGCCATCTCCTCAGCCTGATGCGCCAGCTGCCGCTCTATCGGGAGCAACAGAAGCAACGGCTGTGGCAAAGCCACCCCTATCACGGCCTCAAGGGACGCACCTTACTCATCTTGGGCACCGGCAGCATAGGCCAACACATAGCCCACACCGGCAAGCACTTCGGCATGAAGGTGCTTGGCATCAGCCGCAGCGGCCGCGAGCGGGCCGGCTTCGATCAGGTGTATCAGCTGCCGGCCCTCAACAAGGTGCTGGCACAGGCCGATGTCATCGTCAGCGTCCTGCCCGCCACCCGCGAGACGCATCACCTCTTCACCGCTCCCCGTTTCGAACACTGCAAAGCAGGTGCCATCCTGTTCAACGTGGGGCGCGGCAACGCCATCCACGAGGGTGACCTGCTCACGGCGCTGCGCACCGGCAAGCTGGGCATGGCGGTGCTGGACGTGTTCACACAGGAGCCGCTGCCCGCCGACAGCCCGCTCTGGGGCCAGCCCAATCTCATCATCACGCCGCACAACAGCGCCTACAGCTTCCCCGAGGATGTGGCCCAGATCTTCGTGCGCAACTACATCCGCTTCATCGACGGCCAGCCGCTGGACGGCAAGATAGACTTCGACAAGGGCTATTGATGGCCATCAGCCAATAAAAAGGCCCCACCAGAGTGGCGGGGCCTTTTTATTTCGGCGACAGAGGCATCAACCGGCCTCCATCTCCTTGCGATAGCTCTTCACCTTGGCGAGGAACTGGCGCTTCTCCTTGCCGGAGAGCGGTTCCGCCATCGGCAGCTTGACCTTCATGGCATCGACCGGACGGTTGTTGATCCGCACCTCGTAGTGCAGGTGGGCACCGGTGGAACGACCGGTGTTGCCGGAGAGCGCAATCTTGTCACCCATCTTCACCTTCTGGCCCGGCTTGACCAGCAGCTTGCTCAGGTGCAGGTAGCGGGTCATCAGGGTACGACCGTGCTTGATCACCACATAGGTGCCGGCCAGCGGGTGGCTGGTCGCCTTCAGCACGACACCGTCACCGGTTGCCATCACGGGGGTGCCGACCGGCAGGGCAAAGTCGGTGCCCTCATGGGGGCGTACCTGGCCGGTGATCGGGTGACGGCGGTTCGGGTTGAAGCTGGAGCTGACCCGGTAGCGGCTGTGGGTCGGATAACGGCGGAAGCCGCGCTCCAGGCTGTTGCCCTGGCCATCGTAGTAGTTGCCATCTTCAGACAACCAGGCAGACACGCTCTGGCCCTGGCTGAACACTTCCACCCCCAGCAGCTGGGTATTGCCGGTGCTCTTGCCCTCGACCGTCTCCTGGCGCACCAGCACCTTGAACTTGTCACCCTTTTTCAGATCCTTGGCGAAGTTGAGCCGCCACTGGAACAGGTTGGCAATCTTCTGGATGTGGTTGGCCGGGATCCCCGCATTGCGGGCACTGACGTAAAAACTGCCGTTGATGACCCCGTCATACCCCTTCTTCTGCCACTCCACCTCTTCGTTGAGCATGTTGGCGCTGTAGGTGTCATCGGTGCGTTCCAGGATCAGGGTCTGCTTGATATTCAGACGAATCTTCATCTGCTGCAGTATGTTGTCCTGATCGATCAGCAGCTCGATGGTTTGGCCGGGCTTGAGACGTGCCAGATTGTTCTTGGTATCGGCATCCAGCACCTTGTAGAGGGTGGTGGTGGAGAGACCCAGGTTGTTGAAGATGGTGGTCAGGTTTTCGCCGTTTCGTACCCGATAATCCTGCCACTGGGGGGTGGCATCGGTCGGGATGTCATCTTCCGGGGTCGCGGCTTCCACCAGCTCGTGATCCGGGATGTCGTTGAAGTCCGTATTGTCTTCGTTGGTTGCGGTGCCGTTGGTGGCGATCGGCAACTCCAGACGCAATGGCCGCTCCAGGATGTCACCCGGCGCTGGCAATATGGCTACCGCTGACAGCGTCATCGCGGTCAGCAATAGCATGGCGTAAAAGTGTTTGCGGGGAACCGGGGGTTCCCAATTGGCAGCCTGCGCTACCAAGGGACGGAGACGTTTCATCCGCTATCCTGTCATTAGATCTAAGGGTGTTAGTGGTCAGTTTGTTTGTTATGAAACCGTATAAAACTGATTGTTTGACCTAAATACTCACAATTAGTTCATAGCAATCTGCATGAACCTCACATTTTATGCATAACATTCCTTTATGGGCAGAAATGATCGTCTTTTTTAACCATTTTTTTCCTATTTTTAAGAGCCGGGTCCGCTCGCATCAGACCCAAGGTTTCAGCATGTTGCGATAACTTTTCCATGGAGTGGATATGTCGTTAGCGAAACTGTTAAATCGAATCATCCTGATCTTGTTCCTGGCTGGGGCCATCCTGCTGTTCATGCTGGAGGTCACCACGGTACGCCAGTCCATCCTCGATCAGATGTCTGCCAATCTGGAAACCGCCATCACCGCCCTCGGCCTGGTGCTGCAGGGCACCCTGCTCAACGATGACAAGGTACTGGCCGAAACCATCGTCAACGCCATGTTCGATGGCGGCTTCGTCAGTGCAGTCACCCTGCTGGATCCCGATGGCCAAGTGCTGTTTCAGAAGGTCTTCCACACGGCGCAGCAAAACGTGCCGGCCTGGCTCCCCTCTGTTATCGACATGCCGCCGGTAAAAATTGAGCAGGAGCTGACCGATGGCTGGCGCATGCTGGGCACCCTCACCCTGGAAGGGCACACGGGTTATGCCTACCAGCACCTGTGGAATGCCATCAGCCGTACCGGCACGGCGCTGCTGGCCGGTCTGCTGGTATTCACTCTGGTGATCTCCTGGGTCTGCAACCGGCTGCTGCGCCCGCTCGAGCAGATCAACCAGCAGTTGGTGAAGATCCGCAAGCGTCAGTTCAGCGGCAATCTGGCCTCCCCCTGGCTGCAGGATCTCAAGGAGCTGGTGGCCTCGGTCAACCAGCTGGTGTCCGAACGCAAACGGGATCTGCTGCAACAGCGGCTCAAGATAAGCCAGCTCAGCAAACAGGTCGCCATATCAAATCAGCCCCTGCAAACTCTGACTGAGGTGGGAGAAGGCCTGCTGCAACAACATTTCTTCTCGACCCAGGGCAGTATTCGCCTCTACAGCCGCCTCATTCCAGAGGTCACCCCCTCGCTGGACAGCTCGCCGGACGAGATCCGGCACCTGCTCGATCTGTGGTTGCACCACACGGTCGAGGGGCTGCAACTGCCGCTCAGCCTGCTCGGCCACGCTGACTGGACGCAATTTTCTGCCCTGCTGGCCAAGGGCAGAGGCAAGACCCTCGACTGGCGCTGGGATCAGGAACATGTGCCGCCCCTTGCCCAGGAGCGGCTGGCCGCCTTGCAGGAACAGGGCGTGGAGATGGCCTTCAGCGCCATCCCGATGACCAACGAGACCTTCAATCAGCTCGACCCCATCAACCCTGTCTTTATCAGCTGCCAGCCAACCCAAGCCCCGCTCTACTGGAATCTGGTAGCCCAGTGTCTGCACAGCGCGGGCTACACCCTGCTGGCGGAGGCCGGCGACATTCAGGATATCGATACCCTGCGCAACTGGGGCATCGATGGCTACGCCAGCAAGGAGGCATGATGAACAAGACCGGATTGTTGCTCGCTCTGCTGTGCCCACTGCCGCTGCTGGCCGACACTATGACCATCGCCACCGGCGGTGAGCAGGGGATCTATCACCAGATCGCCAAAGAGTTCTGCCGGCTGGCCAACAAGAGCGATGCCGGATTGCAGTGCAAGCTGCAGGCGACCTCGGGTTCCATCGAAAATCTGCGCCAGCTGAAGAGTGGCGAGACCCGCTATGCGCTGGTGCAGTCGGACTGGCTTTATCAGGCCAGTCACGGCCTGGGTCCGTATGCCAGTCAGCCACAGCCAGAGCTCAGAGCCATCTTCGCCACCCACGCCGAACCCTTCACCATAGTGGTAAGGGCTGACGGCGATATCACCAGCCTGGAGCAGCTCAAGCTGGCCCCCATCGACATGGGGCTCAAGAGCTCAGGCACCCGCCAGACGGCGCTCGCCCTGTTCAACGTGCTGGGCACCAAGGAGCAGGATCTCGATCTCAAGAGCGTGGCCAATCTGGCCGAGTCGCTGTGCAGCAAGCAGATCGATGCCTATGGCCTGGTGATGGGTCACCCCAACCGCATCGTGCTGGATACAGCCAAACGCTGCGCCGTGCGTTTTCTGCCGATCGAGGGAGCGACCCGGGATCAGCTGCTCAAGGGGGTGAAGTATTACCAGCGCAGCCAGGTGCCTGCGCGCATCTACCCGGGCAACCTCAAGGCGACGCCGACCTTTGCCATCGCAGCTACCCTGGTGACCACCGCCAGCACGCCGGAAGCCGATGTTTACCGCCTGACCAAGGCCATGCTGACCCAGCAAACCAAGTTCAATGAGCAGACCTACGGCTACGCCAACCTGTTCCACCAGGCACGCAATAAGACCGGCCCGGTGCTGAGCATCGACCAGCATCCGGGCGCGGCCAAATATTTCGAGGAGTTGAAAACCGCGGGCAAGCTATAGCTCGCGGCGAGGGGAGCGCAGTTGCTCGCTGGAGAATCGGGTCTTCATCGACGTCCACTGCGCCAGCCTGTCGGCACTGCCAGCCAGCGTCCCTTCACGGCGGGACTTCATGATCCAGATGCTTTTGGCATCAAAGCTGTAGACGGGGATAAGGTCGGTTCGCTTGCTGCCGGGCAGGATCCGGCTGTTGATGTTGTCGAGTACCAGCGGATCCGACTTGGGGGTCGCGAAGTAGAGCGTCACCATGTGGAACTGGTTGTAACGCACCGCCTTGACGTAGGCCAGCCGCAGCTTCTTCTCATCCACCCCCAGCTCCATCAGGGTGTAGTACTTGGAGATGCTGTAATCCTCGCAGTCGCCACCGCGGGCGCCGATAAACTCCAGCGGATTGGCCCAGTAATCCGTTTCTCCCCACAATCTGGGATCATCGCTATAGGTCAGGTTGTTGAAGTAGTTGTTCACCAGCTCGATCTTCTGCTGATCTGTGGTACCGGCCCTGGGCGTGAGCAGACGCGAAAATGCCTCGGCCCGCTGAATGGCACGACCACCATACACTTCCTGCAATTTTGCCCGCAGCTCGGGGCTGGCGATGTATTCGGAGAGGCGGGATGCCTGCACGCTGGCGCAGCATAGCGCCAACGTGCAGGTGGAAACGAGCAGCCATTTCATACAAGACACTCCCTGTCAGATGCTGGAGGTCAGTATAGTTGGCTGTGCTCGCCCCATCGATGAGCACGACGGCTCGGCGGGTCTGTTAGCGGCACTCGGCGAAAGCGTCGGCCAGTTGCTGCATGAACTGGGGATAGCCATCCGGGCCGAGCGGCACCTGTTCACCCACTTCGTCCAGCAGCAGCACCTTGGCACCAGTATTGCGGGCCACCGACTCGATCACCGCCGGCGAGAATTGCGGCTCGGCATAGATGCAGCTCGCCTTTTTCTCTTCCAGCGCCTTGCGGATCTCCACCAGGGTCTTGGCGCCGGGGCGTCGCTCCGGGCTCACGGTAAAGTGGCCCTTGGAGCTCATGCCGTAGTGGCGCTCCCAATAGCCATAGGCCTCGTGAAACACGAAGTAGCCCTTCTGATTCACCGCCTTCATCTGCTCGGCAATCACCTTGTCCTTGGCCTCCACCTTGGCCTTGAACGCCAGCAGGTTGGCGCGATAACGCTCGGCGTTGGCCGGATCCTGAGCGCTCAGGGTTTCGCTCAGGGCATTGGCAATGACCAGCGCCTGGGTCGGTCCCAGCCAGATGTGGGGGTCGACACCCTCGTGGTGGTGCCCCTCATGACCGTCGTGGTCATGGCCTTCATGCCCCTCGTCGGCGTGTTCTTCGTGACCGACCTGCTTGCTGTAATCAAACAGCGGCATCCCTTCGACCCGGGTCAGGGTCAACACATGGGGATGCTTGGCCAGCGGTTTGGCCATGAAGCCTTCCAGCTCGGGGCCGACCCAAACCACCAGATCGGCCTCATTGATGCTGCGAATATCGGAGGGGCGCAGGGAGAAATCATGGGGCGAGGCACCGGTCGGCAGCAGCACCTTGGGCTCGCTCACGCCGTCGGTGATGGCGGCCGCGATGAAACCCAGCGGCTTGATGGTGGTCAGCACCTCGAGGGCACGGACAGGCAGACTCACCGCCAGCAGGGCAGTGATCAGGGCAAGAATTCGCATAGAGATCTCGTCAGGAAGTGTGTGTGTGATAATATAACAAACCAACGTTATTGTTATATTATAACTCTCACAGGCTGTAAACCCCGGAGCTGTCATGACCCAACTGGTGGAGCTGAAAGAGGTCTGTCTTTCCTTTGATGGACGATCCGTGCTCGACAAGGTCTCCTTTACCCTGAACAAAGGCAAAATCACTACCCTGGTCGGCCCCAACGGAGCGGGCAAGAGTACCTTGAGCAAGCTGGTACTGGGCCTGCTCACGCCGGATTCGGGCCAAATCACCCGCAGCCGCGACCTGCGAGTCGGTTATGTGCCCCAGCGCCTCTATCTGGATCCCACCCTGCCGCTGACGGTGCGCCGCTTCTTGCAACTCGGCAAGAATGGCCGCCTCTCCATCGAGGAGGCGCTGAACCGGGTCGGTGCGGAAGATCTCTTGGACAACCGGATGCAGAAACTCTCCGGCGGCGAGATGCAGCGGGTGCTGCTGGCCCGCGCCCTGCTGGTCAAACCCGAGCTGCTGGTGCTGGACGAACCGGTGCAAGGGGTGGACATCAACGGCCAGATCGAGCTCTACGCCCTCATCAGCCAGCTGGCCGCCGAGTTCAACTGCGCCGTGCTGATGGTCTCCCACGACCTGCACCTGGTGATGGCCAGCACCCACGAGGTGATCTGCCTCAACCGCCATGTCTGCTGTCATGGCGAACCGGAGAGCGTGGCCCGCCATCCCGAATTTGCCCGCCTGTTCGGTCGACCGGAGCAAGAGGTGCTGGCGGTCTACACCCACCATCACCACTGCGACGGCGAACACCATCATCATAAACCGCAGGCCCCCATCATTCGCCTGCCCTCCCGCAATCAATAACGTACCCGACAGGATCATCAAGTGGACAGCTTTCTGTTATACGCCCTCGCGGCCGGCCTCGGCATCGCCCTGCTGGCCGGCCCTCTCGGCAGCTTCGTGGTGTGGCGCAAGATGGCCTATTTTGGCGACACCCTCTCCCACGCCTGCCTGTTCGGTATCGCGCTCGGCATCCTGCTGCAGGTGGATCTCACCCTGGCGGTGGTGGTCTGCTGCCTCGCCATGGCCATGCTGCTGGTGATCATGAGCCGCAACCAGCAGGTGGCCACCGACACCCTGCTCGGCATCCTGGCCCACAGCGCCCTGTCGCTCGGTCTGGTCACCTTGAGCTTCATGGACAACGTGCGGGTGGATCTGATGGCCTACCTGTTCGGCGACCTGCTCTCGGTCCAGCCGATGGACCTGCTCTGGATCTATGGCGGCGGCGCCCTGGTGCTGCTCACCCTTTGGCGGCTGTGGGATCCCCTGCTCTCCATGACCATCTCGGAAGAGCTGGCCCGGGTGGAAGGGGTCAGGGTCGATGTACTGCGCTGCGTGCTGATGCTGCTGATTGGCTTGGTGATCGCGGTGGCGATGAAGTTTGTCGGGGCGCTGATCATCACCTCCTTGCTGATCATCCCTGCGGCGACGGCCCGCCGCTTCAGCCGGACACCGGAACAGATGGCCGGCTTTGCCGCCCTCATCGGCTGCCTTGCCGTGCTCGGTGGACTACTGCTCTCCTGGTATCAGGACACCCCGGCCGGCCCTTCGGTGGTAGTCTGCGCCACCAGCCTGTTTATCCTGAGCCAGTTCAAAAAAGCCTGAACCCAAGTGGCCTGAGCCTTGCTGTCAGGCCACTCCATATCTCGTCTCTTCGCTGGCTCTCCGCCACCAACTGCTCGTGCCGAGCCTATTCAAACGCGCCTGAGCGGTTCATTCTCACCGGGGCGCAGGCTGGCTTGCGCCTCCTGCCAAAGCCACTGGCGCAGCCGGCTGATGGCGGGCTCATGGACACGCGAACGCTTGCAGACGAAATAGAAGTTGTCCCCGGTCTCGAGTGCATGCAGCGGCAGTCGCACCAGACCGGGATCCTCCGGCTGCAGCATATAGTCGTTGATGAGCGCCGCCCCCTGATCCCAGTTGGCCGCCTCCAGTGCCAGCAGAATGTGGCTGAAATGGTGCATCCTCGCCTCGGGGGCGATCGTCAGTCTGCCCACGTCGGCCCAGCGCCGCCAATCCTCCCCTTTCTCCTTGTAGATCGCCTGGATGGAAAGCAGCGGCAGTTGCCACAGGGCCGCGGGCCACTCCCCCTCCACCTGCTGCCACAGCCGCCGGCTGCACACCGGCATCAGCCGCTCCCGATAGAGCAGATCGTGCATATAACCGGGCCCCTTGGGGGAAACGGTGATGAAGCAGTCCGCCACCCGATCGGAGAGCTCGGGATCCTCCGCCACCATCTCCAGGCTGAGATCCAGCTCGGGATAAAGCTGACGCAGCCCCGCCAGCCTCGGGATCAGCCACTTCACCGCAAACGAGCTGTAGACCGCGAGCCGGATCCGCATTTCGCCACCGCCGCGCAGCTGCTCGCTGCTCTGGGCAATCTGGCCGAGCCCGGCGGAGATCCCCTCGAAATAGACCTCCCCCTGCGCCGTCAGCGACAACAGCCGGCCCTGGCGCAGCAGCAACCGCTCACCCAGAAAATCCTCCAGCAGACGGATCTGGTGGCTGACAGCGCTCTGGCTGACGTTCAGTTCAAGCGCGGCGCGAGAAAAGCTGAGCAGACGGGCAACCACTTCGAAGTATTGAACGGCACGCAGGGGGGGCAGCTTCATTATCCAAAATTCTCATGCATGGTGACTTTTTATCATTTTACTGGATAACGGAGCGCGGGCTACCCTTCCCTCATCAAACATGGGAGGTGGTATGAATGCAGTGGGGATCGGCATCCTTTATCTGGTGCTGGGCAATATGGTGGCGGTCTTTTCCGACGCGCTGGTCAAGGTGCTGGAGCCGGACCAGCCGGTGTTCCAGTTCGTCTTCTTCCGCCAGCTCTCCGCAGCCATCCTGCTGGCCCCCTGGCTGCTCTGGTCATGGCGTCGCAACCCGCCGGTGGCGCTCAAGTGGCATCTGCTGCGGGCCCATATCTGGGCGGTCGGCGTCTGCCTGATGGTGATCGCCCTCACCCGGCTGCCGCTCGCCACCGCCAACGCCCTCTTCTATGCGGCGCCGCTGATGATGGTGCCGCTGGCGGTGTGGCTGGCGGGGGAAGCGATCTCGCGCCAGAAGGTGCTGACCGCCTTCATCGGCTTTGTCGGGGTGCTGATCGTGCTGCGTCCCACCGAGGTGAACTGGGCGGCGCTGGCGGCGCTCGGGGTGGCGCTTTCCATGGCGCTCAACAACCTGCTGATCAAGCGGATCCCGCTCCAGCAGCCCATCGCCCAGACCCTGTTCTTTACCAACGTGTTGAGCATGCCCTTCATCATGGCGCTGGCCTGGTGGGAAGGAGGCGACTGGCAGTGGCAGATGTGGTGGCCCGCCTTCGGCTCTTCGGCGCTGATCATGGTCTATGCGGGATTGTGCGTGGTGGCCTATCGCAAGGCGGAGGCGAGCAAAATAGCCTCGGCGGAGTACACCGGCCTGCTGATGGCGGTCGCCATCGGGGTATGGCTGTTCGATGAGCAGCCGGGCCTGCCGCTGCTGCTGGGGTGTCTGTGCATCATACTGCCGCTCATCGCCATGGCCCGCAGCAAGCCCAAGCCGCAGGTCGAACCGGCGCTCTAACCAACGAGGGTCACCCCAGCAGTGGGGCGACCCTTTGTTGCAGATGGGGGATCACATCCTGCTCGAACCAGGGGTTCTTCTTGAGCCAGAAGGTGTTGCGCGGTGACGGGTGCGGCAGCGGCAACCAGGCCGGGCCGTAGTCCGCCCAGCTGCGTACCGTCTCGGTCAGCGACCCTTTCGCCGCATCCCGCAGGTAGTAGGCTTGCGCATACTGGCCGATCAGCAGAGTCAGCTCGATGTTGGGTAGCAGCATCAGCACCTTGTCGTGCCAGGTGGGCGCACATTCGGGGCGCGGCGGCAGATCCCCCGACTTGCCCTTGCCGGGATAACAGAGCCCCATGGGCATGATGGCGATACGGGATTCATCGTAAAAGGTGGCCTTGTCCACCCCGAGCCACTGGCGCAGGCGATCGCCGGAGGGATCGTCCCAGGGGATGCCGCTGGCATGCACCCGAGTGCCGGGCGCCTGGCCGATGATCAGCAGGCGGGCGCGCTCGCTGCCGCGGATCACCGGTCTGGGCCCGAGCGGCAAGTGTGCCTCGCACAGGCGGCAGGCCCGGATCTGTTCAAACAAACTGTCGAGTCGGTTCATGGGCCCGATAGTAGCAGAGTTTTCCGCCGGATCCTGCTTGTGAAAGATTCAGCAGATACTTATCATGCAGCCACATTTGTTTAATTTAATAAACGGAGCGAGATGAAGAACTGGATGGGCACCGGCAGCGCGGCCCTCTCATTCGTGCTGTGGGGCATGCTGCCCCTCTATTACCAGTTCATGCCCGCGGTCAACATGTGGGAGCTGCTCTCCCACCGGGTACTCTGGTCGGCGGTACTGCTGGGCGTCCTGTTCCTCCTCATCGGCTACCGGGTGCCCTGGGCGCGACTGCGCAGCGAACCGCGCCAGCTCGGCCTCATCCTGCTGGCCGGTCCCGTCATGTCCATCAGCTGGTGCATGTTCACCTGGTGCCTCACCACCGGCCAGGTACTGGCCACCAGCCTCGCCTTCTTCATGACGCCGCTGTTCAACATCGTGTTTGCCGTGTTGTTCCTCAAAGAGAGGCTCACCCCGCAAAAACACCTGGCGGTGGCGCTGGCGCTGGCGGGGCTGGCCTACATGCTGTTTTCTTACGGCCAGCTACCCTGGTTTTCCCTCATCATGGGGGCCAACTTCGCCCTCTACGGCCTGCTCAAGAAGAAGGTGCACTATGACGCCGGCGTCAGTCTCTATCTCGAGGCGCTGGTGCAGTTGCCCGTTGCCCTGCTGATCATCGGCGCTCTGGCAGTGAGCGGCACCAGCCAGTTCGTGGCCGGTGACTGGACCGAGCGTCTGCTGCTGATGGGCAGTGCCCCCGCCACCCTGCTGCCGGTGGGGCTGTTCTGCTACGGCATGATGCGCACCCGCATGAGCACTGTGGGTCTGCTGCAATACATAGAACCCAGCCTCGCCTTCCTGCTCGCCATCTTCTGGTTTGGCGAGACGCCGGATCCGGTGAAATCGGTGGGGTTTGCCTTCGTCTGGGCCGGCCTGCTGGTGAGCCTGCTGCCGCTGCACAAGCTTGGGCGTAATCTGCGCCGCAATGCCGGCGCTCAGGGTCTGCCGCGGTAGGACTCCAGGATGGCGTGCCACTTGGGATCCCGGTCCATCTGCTCGGCGATGTCATTCAGCCGGCTGTGCAGTGCGCTGCGGGATTTTGGCAACAGGATGTGGCGGGTATAGCTGGACTGGGCAAAGGGTGAGACGAACAGCTTGCCCTCGAAGGCCGGGTCATGGGTGAAGAAGGTGAGCGCCGAGCCCGGCACCAGGGTCACGTCGATGCGACCGCGCACCAGCAGGCTGAAGTTGGTCTTGACCTTCTTGGCATCGACCCGCACCAGATCGCCCCTGGCCGCCGCCTCGTCGATGCCCTGATAGCGATACCCCTCGATGCCGCCGAAGGTCATCCCCTTCAGTGAGTCGGGCCCGCGATAGATGACCGGCCTGGCGACGCTGGAGATGAGCTCGTTGGTATCGCGCATGATGGGAAAGGTCCAGAGGTAGAGCTCGCGCTGGGGATCCCCCACCCAGGCGGGATTGACCCAGGCCACCAGGCCGTCGAAGCTGGGGTCCGACATCTCCAGCGCCAGTCTGGCCCGATTCACCAGCCAAAGTTCCAGCCTGGGTTCTCCGCCAAGCTTTTCATTGAGATACTTGACCAGATCCCGGCTCAGACCGGTCTGCTCCCCGGTCATGAAGGGGGGGTGCTGATGATAGTCGTAGAGACGCAGCGTCTCGCCATGAGCCGATATCGACAGCAAACACCACAACCACCACCACGCTCGCATCGCACCTCCTTGAGCTGCTCTTGAGTGTGGCACAGAGAGATCGAATGAGAGAACCCGCTCCCGACGCCGAACCGGCTGCCAGCCACTGGTTTATCTACATGGTGCGCACTGCCAGCGGCCTGCTCTATACCGGGATCAGCACGGACCCCGTCCGCCGCCTGCGCCAGCATCAGAGCGGCAAGGGATCCCGCGCCCTGCGTGGCAAGGGGCCGCTGGCCCTGGCTTGGCAGCAGGCCGTCGGCGAGAAAGGGGCGGCACTGCGCCTCGAATACCGGCTCAAGCAGCAGAGCAAGGCCTTCAAGGAGCAGCTGATCACCCAGCCGGAGCGCTGGCTCGTCTGCAGCCAGTCATGGCTGGCCACCGCCCAGACACAAAAAAGGCCGCGGTATGCAGCGGCCAAGGAAGGATCCGATAACAGGGAGTGTCAACGGCAGGTTGATTAACCTGCTTGCGCCGGCTGCTGAAACCAGCACGCCACCACCCAGACACAAAAAAGGCCGCGGTACGCAGCGGCCAAGGAAGGATCCGGTAACAGGGAGTGTCAACGGTAGGTGTTGATTAACCTGCTTGCGCCGGCTGCTGAAATCAGCACGCCACCAGCAGACGCAAAAAAGGCCGCTGTACACAGCGGCCAAGGAAGGATCCGGTAACAGGGAGTGTCAACGGTAGGTATTGGCCTGCTTGCGCCGGCTGCTGATGAACCAGCACACCACCAGCAGCACCAGCAACCAGGGCGCCAGCTTGATGATGAGGGCAAACATGCCGGCCAGGGCGCCAAACAGCACGAAGACGCCACTCACCAGCAGCATGGCCAGCACGGTGAACCCGGCCAGCGCCATGCCGACCAGAACCAGCATCAAGACGATAAATTCCAGCATGTTTTGCTCCTCACTGGGTTAATGCGGCTGAGTGACCCGGGGTCAATCCAGCCAGCGCTTCAATTCACGACGGGGCGGCATGATCAGTACCGCCAGCAGATAGGCGGCCAGCGCCAGGGGCGGCATCAGGATCAGCGCCATCAGGGCCACGACCCGCACCGTCACCCTGGAGAGCCCCAGCCCGTTGGCGATGCCGGCACAGACTCCGGTCAGCTTGCGATGGGCAAGATCCTTCGGCCAGGGCGTCATGGTTATGCCTCCACCTTTTGACCCTTGAGGCGGGCCAGCTCCCGTTCAATCTCGTCGTTCAGCTCCAGCTCGCGGAACTGGGCCTCCAGCGAGGGGTTCTGCCCCAGGGTTGCCGCCTCCAGCTGGGCCTCCAGCTGATCGACCCTGCCCTGAAAGCCGTCAAAACGGGCCATCAGCTCGTGCATGCGCTGGTTGTCCACCTGGGCACGGGCCCGCAGCCGGCTATGGGCGGTCTGCTCGCGCAGGGTCAGCAGCTTCTGCTTCTCGCGCGCCTCGGTCAGCTTGGCGGCCAGCCGCTCGCTGTCGGCGGTGAGCTGGGCCAGCACCTCGGCGACCCGCGCCTTGTCCTGCTCCAATTGTTCGCATTTTTTGACCTCGGCCAGCTTCTCGGTCAGCGCGGCCCGGGCCAGGTCCTCACGCCCCTTCTGGATGGCGAGTTCGGCCTTGGCCGACCACTCCAGGATCTGGTGTTGCAACGCCTGCTGATGACGCTCAAGCTGCTTCTGTTCGGCAATGACGCGGGCGGCCTGGGTTCTCATCTCGACCTGGACCTGTTCCATCTCTTCGATCATCAGCCGCAGCATCTTCTCCGGCTCTTCGCTCTTGTCGAGCAGGCTGTGCAGGTTGGCATTGATCACGTCGGTCAGGCGGCTAAATACGCTCATGGTCTGGCTCCTTGTTGATGGGATGGCTATCTCTTCCCATGACACTACAAGAGCCGTGCCAAGATGATTTTTCCTTTACTTACATATAGATGAGGTTTTATCAGGTATTTTCAACATCGTCTTGGTGGCGAAAAATACCGATCTAGTGGTGATTTTCACCAATAAAAAAGGGAGCCGGCGGCTCCCTCATGCAATCAGCGGCGTACTCAGGCGGCCCGGGGATGACCGAGCTTGCTGTCCAGCTCCGCCAGCTTGGCCTCCATCCGGGTACGGCAGTTGTCGGAGAGGTCGCGAATGCCGGCGGCGCCGTGCTCCTTGCTGCAGACCGGGGCCATCACTTCCAGCAGCACCTCGCCGTTGTCCCAGCGGTTGAGATCGATCTGGCCGAAGTAGCTGGAGCAGACGATGGGCACCACCGGCACCTCTGCCTGTACCGCGGTGTGGAAGGCGCCCGCCTTGAACGGCAGCAGGCCGCGCCCCTTGGAGCGGGTTCCCTCCGGGAACATCCAGATGGAGGTGCCGCGATGCTTGATGCGCTCCACCACCTGGCCGATGGTGCCGATGGCGCGGGAGCGGTTGGAGCGGTCGATCAGCACGTTGCCGGAGAGCCAAAAGATGAGGCCGAAGAAGGGCAGCCACAGCAGGCTCTTCTTGCCCACCGCCACCACGCCGGGCTGCACCGCGCCGGTCACGGTGAAGATGTCGTAGTTGCTCTGGTGGTTGCAGACGTAGACCGCCGGCCCCACCGATTTGACCTCGTCGGCCACCGTCACCCGGACCTTGAGGCCGATCAGCGGGCAGACAGCATGGTACATGCGGGCGAAGACATAGACGTTGTTGGGATGGCGCGGACGCACTAGGCAAAGCAGCAGACCGAACAGGAACCAGAAGATGAGCAGCAGACCAAGCAGCAGCACACGGGCAAGTTTGAGCATCGAACACCTCGGATTTTGACTCGGCGCAGTATACTGGTCCCCCTTTTAGCGAACAAGCGTTCGCCAAACAGAACCGACCACCCCTGCCGCTCGCCCCTCTGCCTTAAAACGGACGGCGGCTTGCCCCACCCGGCGTTGGCCGTTAGGATGTGGCCATCTTGATGAACGGGGCGAGCATGATTCACCAACAACGCGTGGCGAAACGACTCCTGCTGCTGGTCTGCCTGCTGGTGCTCAATTGCGCTGCCCAGCCGCTGGCCCGGCTGGCCCTGCTCGATCACGCTCTCAGCTGTCAGGCCCTGCCCTCCTTCGTCACGGCCGACGACCAGGCCGACAAGGGCACGCCCGCCAGCCCGCAGCCCAGCAGCTGCCAGCTCAACGGCAAGTGGCTGAGCGCCACCACCCTGCTCTGCCTCGAACAGCTGTTCTTTGCGGTGGCGCTGCTCATCGCGCTGCTGGCCCCGCTCTGGCGCTACACGCCGCCACTGCCGCCACCACGGGCCGTGTCGCCCCCCGAACGACGACTTCACCTCACCCTCTGTGTCTGGCGGGAATGAGTTCAGCCGCGCTTTTTGAGCCTGCTGTCATTCATTTTTTGCGAGACAACATCTATGTCAACTCTCTTCAAGGCGAGCCTGCTGCTGGGCTGCCTGCTGTGGCAATCCAGCGGATTGGCCAGCGATACGGGCTGGCTCACCAGCCCCCAGAACGATCACGCCAAGGTCAGGCTGCAAGCCGACCGCAGCGCCCCTGACCATACCCGCATCCTGCTCGAGGTGGCCCTCGAATCCGGCTGGAAAACCTACTGGCGCAGCCCGGGTGAAGGGGGCATAGCGCCCCAGATCCTGTGGGATCAGCCGGTCGGCGACTTCCAGTGGCACTGGCCCACGCCGCGCCCCTTCGAGGTGGCCGGGCTCAGCACCCAGGGTTATCAGCAACAGGTGCGCTTCCCCCTGAGCCTCGACTACCCGGCCGGGCAGCCGCTCAAGGGCACCTTGCGCCTCTCCACCTGCAGCAACGTCTGCATCCTGACCGACTACCCCTTCACCCTGGCGGTGGATGGGCAGGCGCCGGCCGGTTTCGACTTCGGCTGGGCCCAGACCATGAGCACCCTGCCGCAGATGCTGCCCGCCGACACCCGGGTCGAGCTCGGCTACCAGCACAACCAGCTGCAGCTGCGCGCCGAGCGGGCGGAGGGCTGGCAGGCGCCTGCGCTCTTCATCGATGCACTGGAGGGGGCCGAGTTCGGCAAGCCCGCGCTCGAGGTGAGTGGCAACACCCTGATCGCCCGGGTCCCGGTCAGCGACGGCTGGCAGGGGGATGCCCCTGACTTGCGTGGCCAATCCCTCAACCTGTTGCTTGGCAGCGGCGATGAGGCCTGGCAGACCCGCGCCACCATCGCCGATCCCCTCGCCTTGCCAGCCCCAGGCCAGCCTCTCATCTGGCTGCTGGGGGCGGCGCTGCTCGGCGGCCTCATCCTCAACCTGATGCCCTGCGTGCTGCCGGTGCTGGCCCTGAAACTGGGTACCGTGCTGCAGCAGCAGGAGAGCGAACAGCGACAGGTGCGCAAGCAGTTCCTCGCCGCCAGTGCCGGGATCATTGCCTCCTTCTGGGTGCTGGCAGCCATGAGCAGCCTGCTGCGCGCCACCCAGGGGGCAGTCGGCTGGGGGATCCAGTTTCAGAGCGCCGGTTTCATCGGCTTCATGGTGGCGGTGACCCTGCTGTTTTGCGCCAACCTGCTGGGGCTGTTCGAAATCCGCCTGCCCAGCAATCTCAGCACTCGCCTCGCCACCAGCGGCGGCAAGGGGCTCGGTGGCCACTTTCTGCAGGGGAGTTTCGCCACTCTGCTGGCCACCCCCTGTTCGGCCCCCTTCCTCGGCACCGCGGTGGCCTTTGCACTGGCGGCGCCGCTCGGCCAGCTCTGGCTCATTTTCACGGCGCTCGGCCTTGGCATGAGCCTGCCCTGGCTGCTGGTGGCGGCCCTGCCGCGCCTCGCCCTCTGGCTGCCCAAACCGGGCCGCTGGATGGGGCGACTGCGCATCCTGCTCGGGTTGATGATGCTGGGCTCCAGCCTCTGGCTGGCGAGCCTGCTTGGCAACCATCTGGGCAGCACGGCCACCGGCTGGCTGATGGCCGCCATGCTGCTGGCGCTGCTGATTGGCATCCTCTGGCGTTATGGCATGCGCGGTTTCACGCTGGCCCTCTCCCTCTCGGCACTCATCGGCGGCGCCCTGCTGCTGGGTGGCGCCCTCACGGCGCAGGGGTCGGGCAGCGTCGATCGCATTGCCTGGCAGCCGCTCTCCGAACAGGCCATCGTCGATGCGCTGGCCCAGCGCAAGCGGGTCTTCGTCGACGTCACCGCCGACTGGTGCGTCACCTGCAAGGCCAACAAGTACAACGTGCTGCTGCGTGACGAGGTGCAGAACGCCCTGTCGGCCCCGGACGTGGTGGCCCTGCGCGGCGACTGGAGCCGGCCGAGCGATGCCATCTCCGCCTTCCTGCGCCAGCGCGGCGCGGCCGCCGTCCCCTTCAACCAGATCTACGGGCCCGGCCTGCCAGAGGGAGAGATCCTCTCGCCCCTGCTGGACAAGGCCGACTTGCTCGACGTGTTGCACCAGGCCGGCCTCGTCCAGGCCGATGCCCCCCATTTTTAAGGAGAATCCCATGACCCTGCGTACCCTGAAACTGCGCACCCTCACCCTCTGCACCGCCCTGGTTGCCGGCACCCTCTGCGCCCCCTTGCTGCAGGCGGCGCCCTTTACCCCGGAGCAGGAGGCACGCATCAAGGAGCTCATTCGCGAGACCCTGGTCGCCAACCCCAAGATCCTCGACGAGGCGGCCGAATCCTGGGAGAAGCAGAACGCCGCAGCCCAGGAGGCCCAGCTCGGCGATTTCATCAAGGGCAATCAGGATGTGCTGTTCAACAGCACCACCAGCCCGCGCCTCGGCGCCAAGCACCCCAAGCTGACCCTGGTGTTGTTCACCGACTACAACTGCCCCTACTGCAAGCAGTTCGATCCCCAGCTGACCAAGCTGCTCAAGGCCTATCCCGACGATCTGGGGCTGGTGATCAAGCTGTTGCCGTTCAAGGGGCAGAGCTCCGCCAAGGCGGCCCAGTACAGCCTGACCCTGTGGCAGCAGGAGCCGGCCCGCTTCCTCGCCCTGCACGACAAGCTGATGAGCAAGCAGGGGATGCTGACCGAAGCGGACATCAACAAGGCGTTGGCGGCCACCGGCAACACCGCCCTCAAGCCCGATGCCAAGGCCACCGAGGAGCTGCGCAACAGCCTTCGCATCGGCACTCTTCTTGGCGTGCAGGGCACCCCGGCGACCCTTATCGGCAACCAGCTGGTACCGGGTGCCGTGCCCTATGACGAGCTGGAGCAGCTGGTGAAGGCCGAGCTGGCCAAGCGGAGCTAAGCCATGGCGGAGGATGCAGTCGTAAAACCACCACGCTGGCGCCGCTGGGGCAAGGAGGCGCTCTGGCTGCTGCTGATGGCGCTGGTCATCTCTACCCTGCTGGATCTGTGGCGCGGCCCCACCCTGCCGGCAGGGGCCATGGAGGCACCCTTCACCCTGCAGGATGGCACCGTCACCAGCCTGGCCGAGCAGAGCCGCGGCAAGCCGCTGCTGGTCTACTACTGGGCCAGCTGGTGTGGCGTCTGCCGCTTCACCACCCCCACGGTGGAGCAGCTCTGGCAGCAGGGTGAAAACGTGCTGACGGTGGCGCTGCGCTCCGGCAGCGATGACCAGTTGCGCGCCGGGATGGCGAAGAAGGGGCTTGCCTTTCCCACCCACAACGATGAGCGAGGGGAGCTGGCCGCACGCTGGCAGGTAGGGGTCACCCCCACCTTCCTCATCATCAAGGATGGGAAGCTGGTGAGCAGCACCACCGGCTGGAGCTCATGGCTCGGGCTCAAAGCCCGTCTGCTGTGGGCCAGCCTGCGCTGACCCCTGACCTCGACGCCCGGCCAGTCCGGGCGTTTTTTCAACCCCTGTCACACATGGGTCGCCATGGAACTGACAAAATAGTCACAAACGGCCCCAAACCTCCCCTGACGAGGCCCCGCACGACGCCACCCGCACGCCCATCTGTTCGCTTCCTATCCATGGCGATGGCGGCCTGTTTGCGTTAAAATGTCGGGTTTTTGCCGAGCCTGGTTTGCCAAGAGCCCCGCCGCCAGGCCAGCGCAGGGTCAATTCCACGATGCCAGTGAGGCAGGATCCGTCATGAACAACTACTTCCGGGTGTTGGGCGTCAAGTCCAACGCCAGTGAAAACGACATCAAGAAAGCCTATCGACGGCTGTCGAACCAGTACCACCCCGACAAGCTGCACGGGGCGAGCGAAGAAGAGAAAGAGCAGGCAGCCCTCAAGCTGCACCAGGTAAAGCAGGCTTATGAAGTGCTGTCCGATCCGAAACAGCGGGCCGCCTTTATCAAGGATTTCAACAACGTCATCGTGACCGATCCCGCTGCTGCCATGCAGGAGATGTGGGACCAGTTCTACCCCTGAGCCACCAGGCAAGAAGAGCGACTATGCAAAATAAATGGGACCAGGCACGGCTCAAGGCCCTGCAAAGCGATGCCAGTGAAAACATCGAATCCTACCGGGATCAGGACGACCCCAAGGGACTCGAGCAGTTCACCGACCAGATGAAGGCCCTGCTGCTGGCCGATATGAGCATGCTGGAGTTCATGCCCGAATACCTGCCGCTCGCCCTCTATGGCCGGGTGCAGTTCCCGCCCAAGGCCAAACAGCAGTGGAACAAGTGGCTCGCCAGCGGCGAGCAGCCGAGCTGGGACGAGTTCAAGGTGAGCGTCGGCTTCAACAACGCCGTCCTGCCGCTGGTCAAGGCGGTGCGGGCCCAGAGCGAAGATCAGCTGATGGAAGCCTGCGCCGTGCTGTTCCTGCTCGACAACCCGCTGCCGCGCGGCAACCACCGCGGCGATGACGACGTTGATCTGCGCGACGATGAAGAGGAAGACGGGGAAGATGCCGACGCCGATTACCACGGCGGCAGTGACCGCTATGGTGATGACGACGGCGATCAGGATATGTACGACGAAGTCCGTTTCTAATTGGGGCAAGGCATGAGCAACAGTCTGATAGAAATTACCGCCATCGAGATCAAAGAGCTGGCCGTCATCGAGCCGAAGCAGGCCAGCGAAAAGTTCGAGCTGATCGCCAAGACCATGTCTGACGACCAGCTGGCAGAAGTGATTGAAAACATTGATATCGTTACCCTGACCCAGATCAACGGCCAGCACGACATCTCCTTCCCCTCCATCATCTCCGAGCTGATGACGCCGGAGCGGATCCGCGACATCGTCTGCCAGCAGCCGCTCTACTGGGAAGAGGCGATCAAGAACAACGCCGACGAGCTGCAGCAGCACACCTTCGACTTCCTCAACTACCTGATCCGCACCCAGGATAGCGAAGCCAAGCAGCGCGAGATCCTCGAGTGCGTGGCCGAAGACCCGGCCGGTCTCTTCTACCTCGCCATCCCCTTTATCGAGTTCTATCGTGGCGATCGCTATGAAGAGGACGAAGGCTATCGCGACGCGCTGCACGCCGAAGAGGAAGATCTCGAAGAGTCCCTGCGCTACAGCGAGCGCCAGCAGAGCGAGGATGTCCACGACTACGCGCTGGACGACCCGAGAAGCCTGCTGATGCTCATTCGCGAGCTGGCCCCCGAGGTGGAGAAAGCCATCAAGGCGCTGCTGCGCAATGAACACTCCACTTGGGACGGCATCATCAACAAGTTTGCCGCCGAGCTGGTGATGCAGGCCAAAGAGAAGAACAAGGTCGAGGAAGACGAGTACGGTGACGTCGACGACATGTTCAGCTTTCTGGATTAAGGAGCCCATTCATGCAGTTAGTCATTCGCGATGCCAACCAGGGCCCCTTTCTGACCCAGGTGCTGCGCTTTGGCCGCGACAATGAACGTTTGAGCGAGCAACAGCTGGCCGCCATCAAGGGCAAAGCGGTGCTGATGAGCCTCAAATTCGCCGACAAGTACTACAACAAGTACAAGATGCACCTGCTGGAGCAGGCCGCCCACGACGTCATCGGCGTGGTGAGCCTCGGCCTGCAGGAGCTCTCGGCGCGGGATCCCGCCAAGGCGCTGGCGCTGCTACAGGCGCCGGAAGGCCCTATCAAGCCGTTCCAGAAGGGCTGGTCGATGCTCATCACCGTCAGCCCCAAGCAGGCTGGCAACAGCCTCTATGGTGACGTGGATGCCCGCCTTTTGGACAAGATCTCGAGCCCGCCCGATGTGGAGGAGTGGCAAGGGTGGCAGGAGTACGAGAAGGCGCTGACCGAGCACAACAAGAGCCGCCTGATGGAACTCATCGACCAGCACTTCTTCGCCTGCGAGAGCGACCACCCCACCATGGAGGACAAGCTGGCCGAAGCGCTGCTCTACCGCATCCTCTGCGGCAAGGGCAGTGGCGCCGCCCCGCTCAAGGTGAAACAGGATCTCAAGCGCAAGCTGGCGCGGGAGATTGAGCTCGACGAGCGCTGGTACGACACCGACTACCTCGCCGCCCAGCTCGCCCTGATGTTGAACGCGCTACCCGCCGACATGGCCGCCGCCCTGCGCCAGGAGCTGAGCCCGGGCTTTGTGCCCAACCTGCTGCACACCCTCGGCTTTGTGCGCCAGTACCAGCTACTGCAAAAAGAGAACGCCTCGCCAGAGAAGCTCGACAACATCGAGATGCGTGCCGGTCTCAAGCACCCGCTGCTCGGCTGGCCGCTCTATCACGACTTCTAAGGGGCCATGCCCCCTTGCAGGACGGCACTTGCCTCTCCTCCCACAACGCCCGGCTTGCCGGGCGTTGTGCTATCCGCCATCCCGCTGGCAGCAGAAACCTTTGCCATGGCCGCCGCCCTTGGCAGAAAACTACCCCGTAAGCGTCATTGGCCCCATTTTTGGCAGGGATATAATGACTCCCCCATACAAGCCGCCGGGGAGCCAGGCCGTGAGCAGAAAGCCGGACCGCATGACCGCCATGCAGCAGATCATCGACGCCGTGAAGGCGGAATTTCCGCTCTATCAACCGGATACCTTCAAGTGCGGGCCGGACAACACCTGCATCGGCTGTCCCAAGAAGCTGATGGAGCTGGTGGATACGGATCTCTGCTACTGGCAATATCAGATCGATCGCGGCATTCCACCCTCCTTCGACGAGATCCAGCGCTTCGGCAAGATGTGCAAAAACATCCGCCGGGCCCTGGTGCGCAATGGCCGCATCCCCGCCTGAGCGCCGCGTCACAGCCACGGGAGAAGCCCCCATCGGCAACCCCCGAGAGGAACAGTTTATGACCCAGGAAAGGATACAGACCCGCTACACCCTGAATGGCCCCCTTACCAACCACGCCGAGCTGGAACTGGCCATCGCCCGGGTGATAGAGGCCCACAAGCAAGACTTCTTCCCCCTGCTGGAGCGGCTGGTGGATGTGGGTGACAGTCGGGTCAAGCTCAGTCAGAAAGACCCGCTGCGGGTACTGGGGGTGGAACTCGACGGGGCTAACACCGGCGGCGGTGCGCGCCTCAGCTACGAATCCAACTTCGCCGAGAGCTGCCGGCTGATCGATGAATATGACCAGCACCAGACCAGCGTGGCCTTTCGTCTCGACGGGGATCAGCTGATATTCGATCTTGAGCTGCCCATACAGTGGAATTTCGACAACTAGGGCTACTCCCCCGCCTTCGCTCAGCATCCTGCCCATCACAAGAAAGGAGCCTTGCCGGCTCCTTTTTCACTGATTCACCGCATCAAGCGGATTGTCCCGCCCTCTGCGTCACCCCTCAGGTGAGATAGTAACGTCACGACCGGACCGGCTCGGCGAAACCGACCCGGATGCAGAAGGGCGCCAGATCGTGATTGGCCTGCTCCAGGCTGAGGGTCTGATGGTTGTCCTCCCGGCACCACTGCACGAACTCGCCGCTGTTAAAGCTGTAGTGATCCCCGTGAAAGACCCCGTGTGCTTCGATCAGATCGATGGCTTTGTCGATCTCCATGATTGGCCTCCTGGCTTTGTGCTCTCCTCTTCAATCTTAGCGAGCAGGGACTATTGGCGAGGCGTAATCGGTCGTATCGTTGACCCAGTGACGATTGGAAAAGAGGAAAGGAGGGTTGCCAGTAGGGCAGCGACTGCCGGTTTTCGTGAATGTCTGATTACGCTGCGCTAATCAAACCTACGGCCCTATCAGCCGCTGCATATGAGCAAAATGTCATAGTGAAAAACTGGGTTGGATCACAATAAGAGACTATTCCATTCGGGTAATATGTAGTTTAAAAAATCTGACTTTCTTATACTCAGTATAAATATACCAAAAAAATTTTTAACTCGGCATAACACTGACTTTATTGGTAGATAAAATGAAAATTGAATCTAAAGACACTGATGTTGAAAGTTTACTTGTAGGATCTTATTTTCACATTCCTAGATTTCAGCGTCCATACTCATGGGATGATGAAAACATCAATGATTTTTGGGATGATGTGGTTGTTAATCAATCCGAAGACTATTTCATAGGTTCCATGGTAGTTTTCAAAAAAGAAAAACAACATTTTGGGGTTGTTGATGGGCAACAAAGGCTAACAACCATTACAATATTACTTTGTGTGTTGAGAGATTGTTTTTTAAAGCTAAAATATGAGGATTTGGCAAAAGGCATTCATCAACTAATCGAACGTAAGGATAGAAGCAATAAGAATGAGTATGTACTAAAAACAGAAACATCCTTTCCATATTTTCAAGAACACATCCAAAAATTCAATGAAGATCCCGAACTAGAAACAAAAACCAGATTAGAGGAAAGCAAGCTAAAGAATGCACATGATGTATTCAACAAGCTAGTCAATTCAATGCTTCACTCGATCGATATAGACACATCTGTAAAGCCAGAATTAAAAGTAGAATTAAAAATAAAAAAACTATTGGACGTTAGAAATTCCGTCTTAAATCTCAATTTGATTTTTGTCACATTAGATACTGAAGATGATGCATACATCATATTTGAAACGTTAAATACTAGAGGTAAAGACTTAGCATTAACTGATTTAGTAAAGAACCATTTTTCAAAAAACCTTAAATCAAAGGGAGATGTTGATCACACCAAACTGAAATGGGAATTGATGTTAGATACTATACACAACTCCTCAACTGATATTTCAATGGATAATTTCATATACCATTTTTGGTCATCAAGATATGAAGCTGTCCCACTTAAGAAGTTGTTCCAAAAAATAAAAAAAGAAATCCTTAAAGCTAACGCAAGATCATATCTTGACGACCTCGTATCTGATGCAAAAATATATCGATCTATTCATGAGCAAAATTTTGTATGGACGAAAAATGAAACTGAAGTATCAAATTCTTTGTACGCTTTACAAATGTTTAAGGTTTCTCAACCAACACCAGCTACGATGGCACTAGTAAGAGCGTACAGAGACAATAAAATAAAATACAAAAAACTACGTGATGCATTAAGTGCAATCGAGAAATTCCATTTTATATTTACAGCTATCACGTCTTCACGCTCTTCTGGTGGCATATCCGCGATGTACTCATCTTTTGCCATAAAATTATTCGAGTCAAATGACTCACAGGAAGCGGCAACAATAATAAATGATTTTATATCAAAGCTGCGAGATAAGAGACCATCGTTAGAAGAATTTAAAGTTGCATTTAAAGAGATTAGATATACAAATACAAACTCAAAGCAGAAAAATCTTGTTAGATATATTCTGGAAAAATTCTCCATGCATTATTCATATAAATATCCTGTAGACTTTGATGAATTGACCATAGAGCATTTTTGTCCACAAAAAAACATTGGCATAGGAGAATGGACTGAATCATCTGTTGGCTGCTTAGGAAATTTAATATTTTTAGACCAAGAAATGAATGGAAGAATAAACACAAAAGAATTTAAAGAAAAAAAGGATCTTCTTATTAATGAACAATATACATTGCCACAGTTTCTTATAGAGCAAGAAGAATGGCTTCCATCATCCGTGTTTGCTCACGCCGATATTATGGCTACGGAAGCATATAATGAAATATGGAAAATATGACACCTGCTATATGAACACCAACTTTAGTTGGTTACAATATCAAAATCATTGAGTGCGGCAGTCCGTAATTTAATACGAACCCATATCCTCAAATAGAAGGGAGCTTCTGCTCCCTTCTATTTTTCAACCTTCCTGATCTTCCCCGGCTACCGGCTCGGCGCCGGCGACGGGTTCAATCTCGATGCGATCGACGCGCTGCAGACCGCGGGGCAGTTTGGCGCCGCGGCGACCGCGCTCGCCGCGGTAGTAGTCAAGATCAGAGGGCTTGAGGGTGAGCTTGCGCTTGCCGGCAAACAGGGTGACCGACTGGCCCTGCGGGATGACGGCGGCCATCACCACAAACTCCTCTCGTGCCTTCACGCGCGCCGAGGGGATGCTGATGAGCTTGTTGCCCTTGCCCTTGCCGAGCACCGGCAGGGTATTGAGCGGGAACAGCAGCATGCGCCCCTCGTTGGAGATGGCCATGCAGAGATCGGTGTCCGGCGCGCCTATCTTCTGGGGTGCCATCACCAGGCCCCCTTCCGGCACGGTGAGCAGCGCCTTGCCGTTCTTGTTCTTGCCAATCAGGTCGTCGTATTTGCAGACGAAGCCGTAACCGGCGTCGGAACAGATCAGATACGGCTCACCTTCGTTGCCCATCACCAGATGGCGCACCTCTTCCCCGGCGCCCAGCGCGAAGCGGCCGGTGAGCGGCTCGCCCTGACTGCGGGCGGAGGGCAGAGTGTGGGCCTCCAGCGAGTAGGTTCTCCCCAGAGTGGAGAGGAACACTGCCTGCTGGTTGCTGCGGCCATGAGCATGGGCGAGGTAGTTGTCCCCCGCCTTGTAGGAGAGGCCCTCCACATCGACGTCGTGGCCCTTGGCGGCGCGTACCCACCCCTTGTCAGAGAGGATCACGGTAACCGGCTCACTCGGGGTGAGCTCCTTCTCGGTCAGGGCCACGGCGGTGGCGCGCTCCACCAGCGGGGTGCGGCGATCGTCGCCGTACTTCTCGGCGTCCGCCAGGATCTCTTTCTTCAGCAATGTGCTGAGACGGCGCTCGGAACCCAGGATCAGTTCCAGCTTGTCGCGCTCTTCCGCCAGTTCATTCTGCTCGGCGCGCAGCTTGAACTCTTCGAGCTTGGCCAGGTGGCGCAGTTTCAGCTCGAGGATCGCCTCGGCCTGGGTCTCGCTGATGTTGAAACGCTCCATCATCACCCGGCCCGGCTCCTCCTCGGTACGGATGATCTCGATCACCTCGTCGATATTGAGGTAGGCAATGAGCAAGCCTTCGAGGATGTGCAGGCGGGCCAGCACCTTGTCGAGGCGATACTGCAGGCGGCGACGCACCGTCTCACGGCGGAAGCTCAACCACTCGGTGAGGATGGTCTTGAGGTCTTTCACCTGGGGCCGGTTGTCCAGACCCAGGATGTTGAGGTTGACCCGGTAGTTCTTCTCTAAGTCCGTGGTAGCGAACAGGTGGGCCATCAGCCCCTCTACATCCACCCGGTTGGAGCGCGGCACGATCACCAGACGGGTCGGGTTCTCGTGGTCCGACTCATCGCGCAGATCGGTGACCATCGGCAGCTTCTTGGCCACCATCTGGGCGGCAATCTGCTCCATGATCTTGGCGCCGGAGGCCTGATGGGGCAGCGCCGTGATGACGATGTCGCCATCTTCTTCGCTCCACACTGCTCGCTGCTTGATGGAGCCCTTGCCGGTCTCGTAGATTTTGCGGATGTCATCGCGGGGCGTGATGATCTCTGCATTGGTCGGGTAATCCGGCCCCTGCACATGGGCCATCAGGGCATCCAGGCCGGCATTGGGGTTGTCCAAGAGCTCCACGCAGGCGTGGGCCACTTCCCGCGCGTTGTGGGGCGGGATATCGGTCGCCATGCCTACCGCTATACCGGTCACCCCGTTGAGCAGGATGTGCGGCAGGCGGGCGGGCAGCACCACCGGCTCCTTCATGGTGCCGTCGAAGTTCGGCGTCCACTCCACCGTGCCCTGGCCGAGCTCGGAGAGCAGCAGCTCGGAGAAGCGCGACAGGCGCGCCTCGGTATAACGCATGGCGGCGAAGGATTTGGGATCGTCCGGCGCCCCCCAGTTGCCCTGACCGTCCACCAGCGGGTAGCGGTAGGAGAAGGGCTGGGCCATCAGCACCATGGCTTCATAACAGGCGCTGTCGCCATGGGGGTGGTACTTACCCAGCACGTCACCCACGGTACGGGCGGACTTCTTGTGCTTGGACAGCGCCGACAGACCCAGCTCGCTCATGGCGTAGATGATGCGCCGCTGCACGGGCTTGAGGCCGTCGCCGATATGCGGCAGGGCCCGATCCATGATGACGTACATGGAGTAGTTCAAGTAAGCCTGTTCGGTAAAGGTGCGCATTGGCTGGCGCTCTACCCCGTCCAGACTGAGCTCTAGATCGCTCATAGATTTGTTCTCTTTCGGTTATAGAGCCGGTTGGCGCTCTACTTCATCCACAGACTGAGCTCGATAGCATCACTCATGTGATTATCTCTTTCGGTTCGGGAGCCCCCACAGGGCGGCTCCGGCTAAATGCTTGCCGGCCCCGACAGGGCCGGCCGACGGCTTAGATGATGGCGAGGTTGCCCTTCTCTTCCAGCCACTCGCGGCGATCGCTCGCCCGCTTCTTGGCCAGCAGCATGTCCATCAGCTGCAGGGTCTCATCCCCTTCAGCCTCTGGTCCCATGGTGAGCTGCACCAGACGGCGGGTGTTGGGATCCATGGTGGTTTCCCGCAGCTGTTTCGGGTTCATCTCACCCAGCCCCTTGAATCGGGTCACCATCACCTTGCCCTTCTTCTTCTCGGCTTCGACCCGCTGCAGCACGCCGTTCTTCTCGTCCTCGTCGAGGGCGTAGTAGACCTCTTTACCGATATCGATCCGGTAGAGGGGTGGCATGGCCACATAGACGTGGCCCTGATTGACCAGCGCGCGGAAGTGTTTCACGAACAGGGCGCAGAGCAGGGTGGCGATGTGCAGACCGTCCGAATCCGCATCCGCCAGGATGCACACCTTGCCGTAGCGCAGGCCGGAGAGATCGTCGGAGTCCGGGTCGAGCCCGATGGCCACCGAGATGTCGTGCACCTCCTGCGAGGCGAGCACCTGACCGGCCTCCACCTCCCAGGTGTTCAGGATCTTGCCGCGCAGCGGCATGATGGCCTGAAACTCCCGATCCCGCGCCTGCTTGGCACTGCCGCCTGCGGAGTCACCCTCCACCAGGAACAGCTCCCCCTGCATGGGGTCGGCGCAGCCGCAGTCGGTGAGCTTGCCGGGCAGGGCCGGGCCCTGGGTTATCTTCTTGCGCACCACCGTCTTGGCGGCGCGCATCCGGCGCTGGGCGCTGGAGATACAGAGCTCGGCCAGCTGTTCGGCCAGCTCGGTGTTGCTGTTCAGATAGAGGCTGAAGGCATCCTTCACCACGCCGGAGACGAAGGCAGAACTCTGACGGGAGGAGAGCCGCTCCTTGGTCTGACCGGCAAACTGCGGATCCTGCATCTTGATGGAGAGGATGTAGGCGCAGCGATCCCAGATATCTTCCGGGGTCAGCTTGACCCCGCGCGGCAGCAGGTTGCGAAACTCACAGAACTCGCGCATGGCGTCGAGCAGGCCCTGACGCAGACCGTTGACGTGAGTACCGCCCTGGGCGGTGGGGATCAGGTTCACATAGGATTCGGCGAGGCATTCCCCCCCTTCCGGCAGCCAGCAGAGGGCCCAGTCCACCGCCGACTGCTCGGTGCTGAAGGCGCCGACGAAGGGCTGCTCCGGCAGGCAGGTGAACTGCTTGACCGCGTCGACCAGGTAATCCTTGAGGCCGTCTTCATAGCACCACTCCAGCTTGATGCCGGTGTTCTTGTCGAGGAACTTGATGGTCAGACCCGGGCAGAGCACCGCCTTGGCCTTGAGCAGGTGCTCCAGCTTGGAGACCGAGAAACGGGGCGAATCGAAGTAGTGGGCTTCCGGCCAGAAGCGTACCCGGGTGCCGGTGTTGCGGCGCCCGCAGGTGCCGGTGATGGTCAGCTCCTGCACCTTTTCGCCCTTCTCGAAGGCGATGTCGTAGACCTGGCCGTCACGGCGCACCGTCACTTCGACCCGCTCGGAGAGGGCGTTCACCACCGAGATGCCCACCCCGTGCAGACCGCCGGAGAACTGGTAGTTCTTGTTGGAGAACTTGCCGCCCGCGTGCAGCTTGCAGAGGATCAGCTCCACCCCGCACACCCCTTCCTCTGGGTGGATGTCGACCGGCATGCCGCGACCGTCGTCGATCACCTCGAGGGACTGATCTTCATACAGGGTCACCTCCAGGGTACGGGCGTGACCCGCCAGCGCCTCGTCGACGCTGTTGTCGATGACCTCCTGGCCGAGGTGATTGGGCCGGGTGGTGTCGGTATACATGCCGGGGCGGCGACGCACCGGTTCAAGGCCATTGAGGACCTCAATGGCATCCGCATTGTATTGAGTAGACATGGAGGGCCTTGCGAATTGACGTTTGGGGAGAATCTTACTCGTTGGGAGGGTATTGGACAAACCCGGCGGCGGCAAAGCTTGATCCGGACGGGGTAAGTCGCCCCGTCGGCCAGTTCAGCGCGCCTCGGCCGCCACCGGCAGCGCCTGCTGCAACTGGGAGAGCGAGCTGTGCAGCCGCCACACCATGCCGGCCAGCTCCCGCGCCGTCGGCTCCCTGTGGTTGGCCAGGGCCGCACTGATCCGCTGCAGCTCGGCCAGGGTGCGATCCAGGGAGGCGTGCTGCACCCCCTGCTCGGTGAGGATCCCCTGCAGAGAGCGGATGCAGTTGTCGCGCACCAGGTAGAGGGGCTGATCCTCGCCGCGCCACTGACGCAGCTGCCAGACGATGTGGCTGCAGTTGAGCAGCACCACGCCCCAGCGCAGCACCCAGAGACGGGCGGTCTGATCCTGGCTCTGGCTGAGCTGGCTGATGCAGTGGTAGATGAGCGATTCGAACTTGCTCTCGCTCTGGCGCGGGGCCGGCTCCAGCTGATCCATGAAGTGGCGGCGCAGGGAGCGGATGAGGCGGCGGCTCTTGCGCCGATCCGAGCTCGGTCGCAGCAGCTGGAACGCCAGTCCGGCGCTCATCACCCCCAGCGCCTGTCCCAGGCTGCCGTTGATGTACTGCAGGTAGTCGTAGCTCGGCGGATTGGTGATGGCGAGAAAGGAGCCGAGCAGCACGATGAGCTGGCCCCACAGCACCGCCTGCCTGGGCTGTTGCTGCTTGAACAGCTGCATGGTGATGAGCACGGGGAACAGCAGGGCGCAGAAGAGCCAGAAGTCGTCGAGGCGGATCATCAGGCCGAACTTGACCGCGAAGCAGATGAGGCTCAGCAGCAGGATCGCCTTGAGCATGGTGTTGGCCCCCTTGGCGGGCGCCGGGGTGGCCGAGTAGAGCACGCAGCAGATGGAGAGCAGGGTCAGCGCCGAGCTGCCCGCATCCCACTGGCTGTGGATCCAGAAGGCGCAGCCCAGCAGCACGCAGAGGAAAGTGCGCCCGCCGTTGTGGGCCGCCTCCAGCGTATCGGTGTGGCTGGTGAGCGAAGAGTGGCGCGGCGGTGCCGGCCACTCCTGATCGTCGTAGCGGGCCAGCCGATCCAGCCAGCGCTGACACTCCAGATAGCTCCAGCAGAAGTGGCGCAGCCGCCGCCAGAAGGTGTGCAGCCGGTAATCGCTGGCCGCCGTCGGCACCAAGGGGGCCAGCAGCCGGGCGATGCGGTACTTGTCGCAACCGGGCTGGCCCAGCTCGGCCAGTAGCCGCTCCAGCAACGCCTGCAGCCCCTCCGGTTGCGCCGGCCAGTTGTGCAGCATGCGGCGCTGGCTGGAGATGAGGCTGATGAGCCGCAGCTGGCGGTGCAGCAGGAAGTTGAGCAGCCGGTTGTGGCGACGCAGCCGATGGTGGCTCCAGACCGCCTGGATGCGCAGCACGTTCATGGTGAGGATCTGGCCGATCAGCCCCTCGTGGGCGGTGCGCACCTCCGGGCTCGCCTCCCCCAGCCAGAGCAGCTGGGCATGCTCCAGCAGACGGGCCTGGGTCTTGTGCAGCGACTGCAGCAGGGTCTCACCATCAGAGGTGCTGGGCAGGATCATCATCAACAGGCCACCGCAGAGGATGCCGATGATCACCTCGCTCACCCGCGCCTGGGCGATGTCGAAGATGTGCTGCGGGTCGGTCACGTTGACGCAGGAGAAGGCGATGATGGCGGCGGTGTAGCCCGCCAGCGCAAAGGCGTAGGAGACGTTGTTCTGATGGTGGTTGGAGATATAGGTGCAGAGCGCCAGCCAGAGCGCGATGAGGAAGCTGAACAGCCAGGGATCGCTGATGCCAAGGCCGGTGATCACCACTGCCGCCATGGCACCGATGAGGCTGCCAACCACCCGCCCCAGACTCTTGCTGATGACCCCGCCCACGGTGGGAAAGCTCACCACGGCGGCTGAGGTCATCGCCCAGTAGGGAGAGTCCAGCTCCAGCACGAAGGCCAGCCAGAGCGACAGGCACATCGCTAGGCTGTTGCGCAGGGCGTAGCGCCACTGGCCGCCATTGGCCTTGCCCCAGGGGGTCTGGCGCCAGAGCGAGGCGGCCACCTTACTCCCCTATGGTGATGGTGCAGGTAGTGCCTGCAATCAGCGTCAGCTCGGGCGGCACCTCCAGCAGCTTGATCCGCACCGGCACCCTCTGAGCCAGCCGCACCCAGGGCACATTGGGTTTGACGTCCAGCAGCAGGTTGTCGGCCCCCTCCACGCTCTGATCGTGGATGGCGCGCCCTATGCTCTCCACTTCGCCGCGCAGCCGCTGCTCCCCGCTGTAGAGCACCACCTCGGCCGGTTTGCCCGGCGCTATGTGCCTGAGCTTGGTCTCCTCGAAGTAGCCCTGCACGTAGAAGGAGTGGATGTCCACCAGCGCCACCAGCGGCACGCCGGCGCTGGCATAGTTGCCGACCCGGGTCTGCAGGTTGGTGATGTAACCGTCGCTCGCGGCATGTACCCGGGTCTTGGCCAGCGACCATCTGGCCTGCTCCAGATTGGCCTGGGCCACCTGGTAGGCCGCCTTCATCGCCTGGGCATTGAGGCGGGCCTCGTCCACCGCCTCGGCGGAGATGACGCTGCGCGACAGGCCGCTGCGCCGGCTCGCCTCGTGCTCTGCCTTGTCGAGATCCGATTTGGCCTTGGCCAGCGCCGCTAGGGCGTTGTCCAGCGCAATCCGGTAGGGCTCGGGATCCAGAGTAAAGATCTCCTCCCCCGCCTTGACCAGCTGGTTGTCCTTCACCGCTATCTTGATGATCTTGCCCGACACCTCGGGGGTGATGCTGACCAGCTCGGCCCGCACCTTGCCATCCCGGGTCCAGGGTCCCTGCATGTAGTAGTTCCACAGCCACCAGCCCGCCGCCAGCGCCAGCGCGCAGACCAGCAGGGTAGAGAAGTATTTGAGGGTCGCGAGGGGTGATTTAGCCATGTAGCAATATCCATAGGGCGCCGCTGACGGCGAGGATAAACAGGGAGAGATCCATCAACAGGGGATGCCAGACATCCCCGCCGTAGAGCCAGTCGCGCAGCAGGTGGTGCACGGGCAGCCAGCCCAGCAGGCCGAGCAGAACCGCCTTGAACAGGGGCGGAAAGTAGAGAGAGGCGCCCAGGATCAGATCCGGCAGTGCTGAAGTTGTCACAAGCGGGCTCCCTGTTGGCAAGCGAGATAATGCGGACTCACAACCCGCCATGCGGCGGGTCTGGCAAGACTATCACAGCCCCGCAGGGCGCTACAGGAGCAGATGAGACCCCGCCGGTCAGACCAGCCGATCCGCCGGATGGTTGATGCCATCGAGCAGCGGCACCTCCCCCAGCTCGAACGGATTGACGCCTTCGAGGCAGGCGAGGTTGTAACCATACTGGGCCGGATTGGAGCGGCGCTGATGGTGGGTGTAGATGCCGCAGATGCTGCAGAAGTAGTGTTTGGCGGTGCGGGTATTGAACTGGTAGCAGCTCAGCACATCCTCTCCCTGCAGGATGCGGATGCCGGCCAGCGGCACCGAGGCGACGATGGCGCCCCGGCGCCGGCAGAGCGAGCAGTCGCAGCGACGCGGATCCACCACGCCGTCCGGCAGGGTCAGCTCCAGCACCACGGCGCCGCAGTGGCAGCTGGCCTTGTGCCGCTCCTGAATGGGGGTATTGCCGATGCGCTTGATCATGCTGCCTCCTTGCAGACGGGTCCAGGTGCCGAGCCAATCAATCAAACAGGGTATCCTGCCGCCCCTGCAGCAAGTGCTCATGGAGAGTTCGCAGCTGGGACTCCACCACCCGATGGCGGGAGAGCGGGGGCAAGTCGTCGATGGGAAAGAACCCCGCCCCTTTGGTTTCATCGGTTTCGGTGAGCAGCTGGCCGCCGGTCACTTCACACAGAAAGAACGCCTTGTGAGCGTGGGGCAGCTGGGGTGGATGAGGGTGTTTTAGCTTGTCGAACAGCGCCAGCAGCTGCACGGCCCGACACGCCAGGCCGGTCTCCTCCACCACTTCGCGCACCACGGCCCCCGCCGGCGAGTCACCGATGTCGCACCAGCCCCCCGGCAGGGTCCAGCAGCCATCACTGCGCTCCTGCACCAGCAGGATATGGCCTGCATCGTTCTGAATGAAGGCCCGCACATCGAGCTTGGGGGTGGGATAACCGCGATCGAGGGCGATCCAGTCGCTGATGGATTCCGGTGCCAGCTCGCTCTGGCTGGCGATGAGCGACACCGTGGCCGCTCGCAGCGCCTCGAAGCGGCCGATGTCGAAGGGATCTTTGGAGTAGGCGAGGCCCGCTTGCGCCGTGGCCAGCACCTGTTCCAGAAAGGTGGCCAACGGCGGCTGCATGGCTAGAGCCCGAGGAAGCGGACGATCTGGGCGGGGTAGCGCTCGAACGCCACGAAGGCGTGGTCGCCGCCGCACTCCAGCGAGAGGCGGGCAAAGCGGTATTCGTCCAGCGCCTTGCGGTAGTCGAGCACCTCGTCCTCCTGCTGTTGCAGTACCCAGAGTCGCTCGGGGGCGCTCACCGGGACCGCCAGCGCCCGCAGCTCATCCATGTGTTCAGGCAGCAGTTGATACTGCTCCCCCGTGTAGGGGTTGGTCTGGGGACCGAGGTAGTCGCAGAGCAGCTCGTGCGGGCGCACCGCCGGATTGATCAGGGCGGCGTGGCAGCCGTATCGCTCGCTGACCCGGGTCGCCATAAAGCCGCCGAGGGAGCTGCCCACGGCGCCCAGCTTGAACTCGTTGCCATAACGGCTCTGCAGATCGGCAACTGTCTGCTCGATGGCCGCCCAGGCCGCTGCCGGGGTGTTGGGCTGGGCCGGGATCACCACCTCGATATCGGGTCTGTGCTCGGCCACCCAGGCTGCCATCTGCTGCGCCTTGGCAGAACCGGGCGAGGAGTTGAAACCGTGCAGGTAGAGGAGTACGGGCTTCATCACGGCTCCTCAATAACCGGTGGCATTGGGGTCGGGCACGAACTGCCCCACCGGCAGACGCCACACCTGGCTGGCGATGCGGCCATCCGGGTAGAGGGTGAGGTAGCGCCAGCCCGGGCCGGATTCGTCCAGCGCGAAGCCATCAGAGAGCGGTTTGAACTGGATGCAGGTGGAGGGGCTGGCGATCAGCCGCACCCCGCGGTGCACCTCGTCAAACTCCTGGTGGACGTGGCCGAACAGTATGGTCTTCTGCTGCGGGTGGCGGGCCAGCACGGCAAACAAGTCGTCGGCATTCTTGAGGTTGTGCTGATCCAGCCAGGCGCAACCCACCGGCACCGCCTGATGGTGCAGGGCGATCAGGGCATGACGCTCGGGATGCTGGCGCAGTGCCTGATCCAGCGCCGCCAGCTGGTGATCCCCCAGCACCCCGTGAGGTTTGCCGCGCACCTGGGTATCCAGCAGGATCACCTGCCAGTGCTCGCCTACCAGCTGCTTGGCCTCGCTGATGCCGGCCGCGTGCAGGTATTCGGTCATCAGGGGGCCGTCGTCGTGGTTGCCGGGCAGCCAGTAGATGGGACGCGCCAGCGGCGCCATCATGGAGGCGAAGCGCTGGTAGGACTCCGGACTGTGATCCTGGGAGAGATCCCCGGTGGCGAGGATCAGATCGAACGGATGGTCATTGGCCTGCACCCGTTCCAGCACGGCAGCCAGGCTCTCGGCAGTGCGCACGGCCAATAGCCGCCCCTCGGCACTCGCGAAGAGGTGGGTGTCGGTAATTTGCAACAGGCGCACACTGCCGTCCTGCGCCTGGGGTAGCTCTGTTTCCAAAATCACGCTTCTTTTTATGAGTTCAACTAGAGGATGTTTATCAGGCTGGTACCATGTCTGAGACAAAATTTTAGCCAATCGGCCAGAAACAGGTTTACCTGCTCCTTTTCATCCCGCTGGTGCATATTTTTATTGGGATAATCATAACGTGGTTGCAACCTTGAAATCTGTTGCGCCGCACACACTTCCGCCATCCGCACGTCATGGTACAAACGAATCTCTATCCGGGCCTGCAAATAACTCGGCAATTCCGGGTTGTGCTGGGCCAGGATCACCTGGCTGGTGAAGCGACTCTCCTCGCTCACCGTGAGCTGAAACTGCAGGCCGTTGCCCACCTGATAGCGGCGTTCGGCACCGACACTGCCGCCCGGGGGCAACAGCTTCATCAGGGTCATGTAGTTGACCTCGCAGGTACGCTGCAAGGACATCAAATCAGGCACATAGCGCTTCATCGGGCTCTGGACTAACGACATTTCTCAGCTCCATCAATCCGAGCACATGGATAGTTGACCTCACAAGTACGCTGCAAGGACATCAAATCAGGCACATAGCGCTTGGCCTGGGTATGAACGAGCGCCACCTTAGCGCCCCGCCAGCCAGCGGGCACGCAGCTCGCCGTGATTGAGAGCCAGCCACTGCAGGGCGATGACGGAGGCGGCGTTGTCGATGCGCCCCTCTTTGAGCCAGGCATAGGCCTGCTCGCGGCTCACCACGTGAACCCGGATGTCTTCCCCCTCTTCCGCCAGACCGTGGATCCCCTCGGCCTTGCTGGCATCCACCTCGCCCACGTAGACCTCGATACGCTCGGTGCTGCCGCCCGGGCTCACCAGATAGCTGATGGCGTGTTCGCAGCGGCCCACCTCGATGCCCGCCTCTTCCACAGCCTCACGCCGCACCACCTCTTCAGCGACCTCGCCCGGGTCTATGATGCCGGCCACCAGCTCCAGCAGCCAGGGGGTGGCGCTGGTCTCGATGGCGCCGATACGGAACTGCTCCACCAGTACGATCTGGTCACGCACCGGGTCGTAAGGCAACAGAGCGGCGGCATGGCCGCGCTCGAACAGCTCGCGGACGATGGGCTCGTTCCAGCCCCCTGCAAATAACCTGTGCTGCAGACGATAGACGTTCACTTTGAAGAACCCGTTATATCCTGCTGATTTATCGATAATTTTCACGTCATCGGCAGAGTAGTGACGGGTTTGGGGCAAGGCTTGCTGCGACATACGAGACTCCCGCCAGCTTGACTTGGCTCGGTTAGGCCATAAAATCCGGGAACATGAATGAACATTCATTCACTCGCTCCCGTCGGAGATGAGGGACGGATTTTAGCAGCCACAGGACATTTGGCTAGGCACGAGGGGGAGAAAACTCACCCTCGTTCTTGACGTTCCTGTCGCTGGAAAAGAGACAGTTATCATAAAATTTTGCTTATAGTAGAGTGATTAAGCTGCAATCAAGCTTGGTCGGTGACAATATTTGCCCTCTCCAGCAACCAGTTTGGGTTACTACATAAGGTTAAATCGATCTATGAAAAGAACACTTTTGTCCGTCATGGTGTTGCTGGGCGTCAGTGCCGGTGCCCATGCCGAAAACCTGCTCGACATCTACCAGCAAGCCCAGATCAAAGACCCGCAGTTGCTGCAGTCCAAAGCCGTTCGCGATCAGGCCTTCGAGAAGATCAACGAAACCCGTGCCCCTCTGCTGCCCCAGATCGATCTGGGTGCCGGACTCAATTATCTGAAAAACAAGAACGATACCCAGAGCAATAACAACGCCAAGGGTGAAGTGACGCTGTCGCAGTCCCTCTATCGTCGCAGTAACTGGGTCAATCTGGATATCAGCGAGAAGCAGGCCACCCAGTCTGATGTCGCCTACAACCTCGAGATCCAGAGCCTGATGCTGCGTACTGCCCAGGCCTATTTCAACGTGCTCAAGGCGATGGACACCCTGGAGTTCGTGCGCGCCAACAAGGTTGCGGTAGAACGTCAGCTGGAACAGACCCAGCAGCGTTTCGAAGTGGGTCTGACCGCCATCACCGACGTGCACGAAGCCGAGGCCTCTCGTGACCAGGCGCTGGCGGACGAGATCAACGCCGAGAACTCGCTGGACAACAGCTACGAGACCCTGCGCGAGCTGACCGGTATCGATCACCGTCAGCTGGACGTGCTCAACACCGATCGTTTCAGCCCGCAGAAAACCGCCTTCGGCTCCGACAAGTGGCTGGAGCTGGCGCTGGACAAGAACCTGCAACTGCACAGTGCCCGCATCGGCAAAGACATCGCCAAGGAGCAGATTGACCTGGCCAAGACCGGCCATGAGCCGACTCTGGATCTGGGTGCCGGGCTGCAAACCAGCAATACCGATTACAAGCTTGATAGCATGCCGGGCGGCAATGACAATCAGGCCAACATCGGCCTGACCTTCAAGCTGCCGCTCTACAGCGGTGGCGCCACTAGCTCCAAAGTGAAACAGGCTCAGTACAACTACGTGGCGGCCAGCGAACTGCTGGAGAAGAACTTCCGCTCGGTGCAGAGCACGGTGCGTTCCTCCTACAACAACGTGAACGCCAGCATCGGCTCGGTACGCGCCTACAGCCAGTCCGTCATCTCCGCCGACAGCGCCCTGAAGGCGACCGAAGCGGGTTACGAAGTGGGTACCCGTACCATCGTCGATGTGCTGGACTCCACCCGCAAGCTGTACGAGGCCAAGCAGAAGCTCTCCGAAGCCCGTTACAACTACATCCTCAATATCCTGAGCCTGAAACAGGCTGCCGGTGTGCTGGAAGCTCAGGATCTGGTGGAAGTAAACCAGGGTCTGATGCCTGCCACTGCAAAAGCCAAGACCAAAGTCTGATCGTCGTTATCGGCAATGAAAAAGGCGACCATCAGGTCGCCTTTTTGTTATCCGGGAGTCGTCGCTTGCTGGCGATGGCCCCGGATAAACGGGGCCAGCAGTATTAGCCGCGTTCGCGGATGGTCTTGATGATGTCGCTGGTGGAGCAGCCATCCTCGAAGTTGAGGACTCGCACCTCGCCGCCGTTGGCGGTCACCTCGGCGTAACCGGCAATCTCTTCCGGCTTGTAGTCGCCGCCCTTGACCAGCAGGTCCGGCAGCACCTCGGCGATCAGCCGCTGCGGGGTGTCCTCGGAGAAGGGCACCACCCAGTCCACGGCACCCAGCGCGGCCAGCACGGCCATCCGGCGCTCGGTCGGATTGACCGGACGACCCGGCCCCTTGAGGCGACGCACCGACTCGTCGGTGTTGACCGCCACGATCAGGCGATCCCCCAGCTTGCCGGCATTGGCCAGGTAGGAGACGTGACCGGCATGCAGGATGTCGAAGCAACCGTTGGTCATCACCACCTTCTCGCCACGCAGACGGGCGGCCTGCACTGCAATCTTGAGCTGGGCTTCGGACATGACGCCAAAGCCGGTTTCTTGCTCGGTGTAGAGGGCGTTGGCCAGCTCGACCGGGCTGACGGTGGAGGTCCCCAGCTTGCCGACCACGATGCCGGCGGCGGTGTTGGCCAGGGCACAGGCTTCGTCCAGACTCTTGCCGGCGGCCAGCGAGGTGGCCAGGGTGGAGATGACGGTATCACCGGCACCGGTCACGTCATACACCTCGTGAGCCTGGGCCGGCAGGTGCAGCTCGGGTTGGCCTTCGCGGATCAGGGTCATGCCGTTCTCGGAACGGGTGACCAGCAGGGCCTCCAGCTCGAAGCGCTTGACCAGCTCCAGCCCCTTGGCAACCAGCTCCTCTTCGCTCTTCACCTTGCCCACCACGGCCTCGAACTCGGACATGTTGGGGGTCAGCAGGGTGGCGCCGCGGTACTTCTCGAAATCGGTCCCCTTGGGATCGACCAGCACCGGGATGCCAGCTGCGCGGGCGCGCTGGATCATGCCGGGCACGTCGTTGAGGGCACCCTTGCCGTAGTCGGAGAGGATCATCACGTCGCTGTGCGGCAGCGCCTGCTCGACCTTGCCCATCAGCAGGGTGGAGTCCACATCGTGGAAGGCCTCTTCAAAGTCCAGACGCAGCAGCTGCTGGTTGCGCGACAGCACGCGCAGCTTGGTGATGGTCGGGTAGTCGGCCAGACGAACGAAGTCACAGGCGACCTTGACGCCGGCCATCTGGCCAGCCAGGGCATCGGCGGCCTCATCCTGACCGGTCAGACCCAGCAGCACGGCGTGGGCACCCAGCGCGGCGGAGTTGAGCGCCACGTTGGCGGCGCCACCCGGGCGCTCCTCAATGTGTTCAACCTTGACCACGGGCACCGGTGCCTCGGGCGAGATCCGGCCGGTGGGGCCATGCCAATAACGGTCCAACATGACATCGCCAACGACCAGAACGCGGGCTTTTTCAAACTCGGGCAGGGTGATCTTCATCTGTATCGACTCTCAAAACCTGAAAAATCAGTCGCCGATTTTATCACACTCTTTTATTTGAGGGAGAAAAAGCAAACCTGCGGTTTCCATTTAAAGAAACCGGTAGTGACGATTCCCGTCACGCCAGTGAACCACCATCAGCCCCTCTGACCAGCACATAGCCATTCGCCCCCGACCCCGCTTTTCGGCTAGAATCCCCGCTTGCGAATAAAACGATCCGTTCAGGATCCCCACGTGCCTTTATCGCCTCCCCTTATTCGACCGGGCTTGCCCGGTGCATGGCGATTGCGAACAAGAGACTTTTCATGGCCCACGACAATGCTCCCCGCCTCGAACCCCGCCTGTTTCATCCCCGCTACTGGGCCAGCTGGTTCGGCCTCAGCCTGCTCTGGCTGCTGGTGCTGCTGCCCTGGCGCAGCCAGATGTGGCTGGGACGCCAGCTCGGCAGTCTGGCCCGCAAGCTGCTGAAATCCCGCGTCAAGATTGCCCGCCGCAATCTGGAACTGGCGATGCCCGAGCTGACCAAAGATGAGCGCGAGAAACTGCTCAAGCAGAATTTCGAGAGCGTGGGCTGCGCCATCTTCGAAGTCGGCATGGCCTGGTTCTGGCCGGATTGGCGGATGCGCAACCTGATGAAGGTAGAAGGGGAAGAGCACGTCATCGCCGCCATGGAGAAGGGTCAGGGCATGCTGCTGCTCTCCTGCCATTTCCTCACGCTGGAGCTCAACGCCCGCTGCTTCGGCCTGGTGCGGCCCGGAGTCGGTGTCTACCGTCCCAACACCAATCCGGTGCTGGAGTATGCCCAGTACCACGGTCGCTGCGCCTCCAACAAATACCTGGTGGACCGGATGGACGTGAAGGGGATGATCAAGGCGCTGCGCAACGGCGATGCGCTCTGGTATGCGCCGGATCATGACTACGGCAGCCATGCCAGCGTGTTCGTGCCCTACTTCGCGGTCGAGCAGGCAGCCACCATCACCGGCACAGCCACCCTGGCGCGAGTGAAAAATACCGTCACCCTGCCCTGCTACAACATTCGCACCAGCGAGGGTTACACCCTGCATATCGGGGTGCCGCTCGCCGACTATCCCAGCGGTGACGAGCTGGTCGATGCGACCCGCGCCAACCGCGAGATAGAAGCCGCCGTGCGCAAGGCGCCGGAGCAGTACATGTGGCTGCACCGCCGCTTCAAGACCAGGCCCAACCCGGACGATGCGGGCTATTACTGAGTCGGAAAAAACCGAAAAAGCCGCCGAAAGGCGGTTTTTTCTGGCCTGTTGCCGGTAAAGGGTTTTCATTCGTGGCTGAATATTTTATTAATGGCCCTGCCGAGCGGCGGGCCCCGCCCCGCCAGCAATACCAATAACGAAGGGAAGCGAACATGAAAGCCACTCTTTTGCTGGGCGCCTTGTGCGCATTGACCGGCTGCAGCCAGCAGACCCACAGCGTCCATCTGACCTCCCTCCCCTTAAGCGATCTCAAGGAAGTGAACGCCCAGTGGAGCCCGCTCACCCGGATGGAGTCCCGCTACCCCAAAGAGGCCATCCTGGCCGGGCAGACCGGTTGCAGCTCGCTCGAGTACGTGATCAACCCGGCGGGACGAGCCGAACAGATCCGGGTACTGGACAGCAGCGACCCGCAGTTCAGCGACGCCGCCATCGCCGTGTTGCAGCAGTGGCAATGGCAGGCCACCCCCACCAACTCTCAGCACATTCCGGTAAAATCCCGTACCCGCTTCGAATTTTGCATCGAGCACAACGGCCAGCCCTGCGACACCCGCGAACTGGAACTGCGCTGCCAGGGGGAAGACGTGGTGCGCAGCACCGGGCTGATCTACACCCAGGTCTGAATCAGCCGTGCAGGCCTACAATGCCAGCCCCGCTGGCCCTATCGACAGCGAAAGAAAAAGGTGAGCCAGGCTCACCTTTTTGCATTGCAAGCGCTGCGGCGCGCGGCTCATCACCCTTGCCGGTGCAGCCAGGCGGCGATGGCCAGCTGCAGGCGCACATAGTCGGCCTGAAGGAACTGTGCCGGCAAGGCCTGCTGCCAGTCGGCCTGTCCGGCGACCGAGGCCAGCCGCGACCCGAACCGGGTCAGGTCGTCAAGCCAGTCCGCTGCCGGCAACCTGCCGGCCGCCTCGGCAATCAGGTCCATGCCCAGGCGCAGCTGTTGCAACGCCAACCCCTGCGCCTCGGCGTCCGTCTGTTCCAGCCAGTACTGCTCGTGATGCTGCCAGTGCTGCAGGCCGAGGGCAATACGCTCGGCCGCACTCAGCTCGGTCAGCGTTGGCAAGGCTTGCAGCCCCAGCGGCTTGCCGAGCCCCGCCAGCCGATAACCACGCTGGGCCTTGGACTGAGCCCCGAGCCGCAGGCCGCCAAGCCCGGCCAGCTGATCTGCCAAGCCGAACAGGGCGCTCGCCTCGCCGGATTTGAGCTCAAGCTCCAGCTCGTCGATGCGGCTCTTGCCGAGTACGCCGACGATCTCCCCCTGATCCCAGGCCAGCTCGATCTCGGCCCCCGCAAAGGCGATCAACCAGTGGCGGCGCAGGAAGTCGGTACGAAACTGGGCCACCAGGGCGCCCTGGATTGCATCGCGAGCGGAAAGACTCGGCCAAATCTCGTCAGGAAAAGCGTCAAGCGCGGGCATATCGCCAGCGACCGGGGCATTGTATTCGGGTCTGGCATGCAGTCCGCCCACCACCTGGCCCCGACATTTAATCGTCTGTTCGGCGAAATCATCGCTGCGACGGATCCGCAATCCCATCTCCAGGCGGCGCAAATCCAGCGCTGGCGTATCAAAATAGACATTGCCGAGCTCGGCTTGGGAGTTGGATATAATTTCCAGTGAATTCAGAAGGTTGAAAAAAGGCTGTCGAATATCTCGGGAGACAAAAAACTTTATCTCGATCTCAGTTTGCATAGTCATTCCGGGCTGGCAGGCAACTTTGGGGGGCGTGATGCTAAGCGCGAGGATATAATGCCTGCGATACATCAGGATTAATTCACGGTTTTATTGATGGCGCAGTTCGGTTACCATGCGCCCCTCATAAAATCGTATCGAGTGTTTTTTCACCGACACAGGTTTGGCCATGCCAGTAAATACTATTTTGGGGCTTTTTGCCAAGTCCCCCATCAAGCCGCTGCAGAAGCATATCGTCAAGGTTCACCAGTGCTCCCAGCAGTTGGTTCCCTTCTTTGATGCCGTTGCCGAAGACCGTTGGGAAGATGCCGAGAAGATCCGGCAGCAGATTGCCCAGCTGGAGAAAGAAGCGGACATCCTCAAGCGTGAAATTCGTCTGAAGCTGCCTCGCGGTCTGTTCCTGCCGGTTGCCCGTACCGACCTGCTCGAACTGCTGACCCAGCAGGACAAGATTGCCAACCGTGCCAAGGATATTTCCGGCCGCATGCTTGGTCGTAAAATGGAATTCCCCTCCGAGATGCGTGCCGATTTCATGGCCTATCTCAAACGCTGTATCGATGCGACCGCCCAAGCCGAGAAAGCCATCGGAGAACTCGATGAGCTGCTCGAAACCGGCTTTAAAGGACGTGAAGTTGAAATGGTTGCCGAGATGATCCACCAGCTGGATCTTATCGAGGACGATACTGACACCATGCAGATCGGGCTGCGCCAACAGCTGCAAGCCGTTGAGCAGAAATACAATCCGATCGACGTTATGTTCCTCTACAAGATCCTCGAATGGGTAGGTGACCTGGCAGATCAGGCCGAGCGCGTTGGCGCCCGTCTGGAACTGATGCTGGCTCGTTCGTAATCGACTGACTGGGTAAACACTGAATGGACATTATCGCGAATTACGGCACCACCCTGGTGCTCGTGGCGGCCTTGTTCGGCTTTTTGATGGCCTGGGGTATTGGCGCGAATGACGTTGCCAACGCCATGGGCACGTCGGTCGGCACCAAATCCCTGACCATCCGTCAGGCCATCATCATCGCCATGATCTTCGAGTTTGCCGGTGCCTATCTGGCCGGCGGCGAAGTGACCGCTACCATCCGCAACGGCATCATCGACAGCAACGCCTTTGCCGATACGCCGGATCTGCTGGTGCTCGGCATGATAGCCTCCCTGCTGGCCGCCGGCGCCTGGTTGATCCTGGCCTCTTACTTCGGCTGGCCCGTCTCCACCACCCACTCCATCATCGGCGCCATCGTCGGTTTCGCCGTGGTGAGCATTGGCCCGGAAGCGGTGCAGTGGAGCAAGTTCGGCGGCATCGTCGGCTCCTGGATCATCACTCCGGCCATCTCCGGCGTCATCGCCTACTTCATGTTCATCAGCGTGCAGAAGCTCATCTTCAACACCGATGATCCGCTGAACAACGCCAAGCGCTACGTGCCCTTCTACATGTTCCTGACCGCGCTGGTGATCTGCCTGGTGACCATCAAGAAGGGGCTGACCCACGTCGGTCTGCACCTGACCGACGGCGAGGGCATCCTGCTCTCCATCGCCATCTCCATCGCGGTGGCGTTTGCCGGCTGGCTCTACATTCGCGGCCAGCAATACAACCCGCAGGATGACAGCAAAATGCACTTCGCCAACGTGGAGAAGGTGTTCGGCATCCTGATGATCATCACCGCCTGTGCCATGGCCTTTGCCCACGGCTCCAACGACGTGGCCAACGCCATCGGCCCGCTCTCCGCAGTCGCCTCCATCGTGGCGGCCGGCGGCGAGATCGGCGGCAGCTCCCACATCGCCTGGTGGATCCTGCCGCTCGGCGGCATCGGCATCGTCATCGGTCTGGCCACCATGGGCGAGAAGGTGATGGCCACCGTCGGTACCGGCATCACCCACCTGACTCCGAGCCGCGGCTTCGCCGCCCAGCTGGCCACCGCCGCCACCGTGGTGATCGCCTCCGGCACCGGTCTGCCCATCTCCACCACCCAGACCCTGGTCGGTGCGGTCATGGGCGTGGGTCTGGCGCGCGGCATCGCGGCGCTGAACCTGGGCGTGCTGCGCAACATCGTGGTCTCCTGGGTCATCACCCTGCCTGCTGGCGCCATCCTGGCCATCGCCATCTTCTACGTGCTGCAGATCTGCTTCTCCTGAGGCGCGCTGCAATGAAAAGCCCGGGTCATTGACCCGGGCTTTTTTTATCTCGGTGCGCGCATCCACCCCTTGGGGACGCGAGCAACTTGCATCACCCGCCCCGCAGGCGCAGACTGTTTGGCCTTGTTTCGACTCAAGGCACCCATCATGACGCCAGCCATCAACCTGCTGAAGAAGCTCAAGATCCCCCACAAGCTCTACCCCTACGAGTGCGAAGCCCACGACGACTTCGGCAAGCATGCCGCGACCCAGCTCGGCCTGCCGGAGGCCCAGGTGTTCAAGACCCTGATCGCCCATCACGACAAGCAGGCGGTGGTGGCCATCGTCCCCTCATCCGGCCTGTGCAGCCTCAAGCAGCTGGCCAAGGCCACCGGTCTCAAGAAGGTGGAAATGATGAAGCCGGCGGAGGCGGAGAAGCTGACCGGCTACAAGGTCGGCGGCATCAGCCCGCTGGCCCAGAAAAAACTGCTGCCCACCGTGCTCGACGACTCGGCCATGCAGTTTGACGAGATCCTGGTGAGCGGTGGCAAGCGCGGCCTCTCGGTGGGGGTAGCACCCGCTGACATGCTGCGCCTGATGCAGTGGATCGCCGCCCCCATCGGGGAATAGAGGCGTGAGCGGGCCTGCCACTGCGCAGGCCCGCCCGGCCACTCTCGTTTACGGGAGCATGCCCAGTGCGCGGCGGCCATGGTCGTTCAGATCGGCCAGGGTGAAGCGCCCCTGCCAGTCGGCCTCGTAATCTTCGCGGGGGAAGTCGCCAGGCGAAGCCCCCTGCTCCAGCGCTTGGCGCACCAGGCGGGCATAGGCCATGTTCTTCTCGCAACGGGGCGCCGCCGGAATATACATGACGTTGCCCCATCCCTGCTGCTGCTCCACCGGCGCCACGCCGTGGATCAGGTCGCAGTGCCACCAGACCGAATCCCCTGCCGTCACCGCCGGGATCGAGCTCATCGCCCGCAGCAACAGCGGATGCCAGGTCTCGGAGACCGGCAGCACCTTGCCCGGCGCGACACCGCACAACTCATCCTCCGGCACGTCCGGCTGCAGTGGCCGCAGCAGCACGTAGGCCATCGCCTCGGGGATCGGTACCACGTGCAGCAATCCCTGCCCCGGCAACATGTCGGAGAGCGCAGTCCACCCCTGGAAGGTACGAAATACCGAGCACTTGGTGGTGTTCTCCACACTGTACTCCTCGACCTCGGTGCGATGGGCCGCATCCCAGGGATCGTAGGCGGCGATCTCCCCCCAGAAAATCGACGCAAACACCTGCTGGTAAGCCGGCAGCAACCAGCGTTCGAGGGCCCCCGAGTCGGTATGGGCACCCAGCCCGCGAGAACAGGTACCGGGCGGACGGCGGCGAATGCGATCGGGATAGATGATGCTCACGTCCGGGTCGAACCAGTGTGTCCCATCCGGCCGTTCGAACTGCCACAGGCGGTTCAGGAACGACTGCACGGTCGCCATCTCGTCGCTCTGGCGCGCCTCCATCTGGGCCCGTGACCAGTAGATGGGATAAATCTCGGGGCGCGACGCGGCAAGGGAGCCGAAGAAACTGTCGCCGGGACCGCGATACAGCTCATCAAAACGGTTGAGAGCCAGGTAGTCGAGCATGTCGCGCTCCCAGGCCAGTGCCCGTTCCCGTGCAAAGTGCCCGCGGATCACCAGGCAGCCGCGCCGCCGTATGGCTGCACGCTCGGCCTCGCCGACCTGGCCCGCCGCCAGCGCCTGGTAATCCAGTTCTGGCCACACCGGCTCACCACGGGCTCGCAGCGCTTCCACTTCGGCCACCCGCGCCTCGATGCGGCGGCTGACCTCGGTAAAGACCGCTTCCACGTCGCCGAGTTGTGCGCGCAGGGCTTGTTTCATCTGACGGATGGCCGCCTTGTGATCGGCGGGCAACTGGGTATGGGTGACGCTCATCTTGCCTCCTGGATAATGGACGAAAGCCAGCAAATCACTTTCGTTCGAAATGACGATTAATTTCAAAAACAAGATACATTAAAAAAATGTTAATACAATCCTCGCCGCACCCGGGCAGTGAAGACGCTGCGAAGAAGCAGTGCAGAAAGAGAAGCGAAGGGAGATCAGCAGCGAGCAGACAAGACGGCAAAAACAACAGGGCGGCCATGGCCGCCCTGTTTATTCAAGCACCGCGCATGGCGGCCGTGAGGGTCGAGAGGCGCAGGCGCTGGTGCCCCTGTGCATCGAAGTTGTCAGGCGCCAGCCAGCGCTCGAAGCAGGCCTGCAGCGCCGGCCACTCACTGTCGATCACCGAGAACCAGGCGGTATCGCGTGTGCGCCCCTTGTCCACCCGGCTCTGGCGAAAGGTCCCCTCGTAGCTGAAACCAAGGCGCAACGCCGCCTGCCAGGAGGGCTGGTTGAAGGCATTGCACTTCCATTCGTAACGCCGATAGCCGAGGGCAAAAGCATTGGCCATCATCAGCGCCATCGCCGCCGTCGCCAGCCGCGAGCGCTGCAAGGCGGGGGAAAAGTGCAGCCAGCCCACCTCGATGCTGCCGGCCAGGGGGTCGATGCGCAGGTAGCTGGCCAGCCCCAACGGCTGCTCTCCATCCTCGTCGAAGATGGTGTAGAACTGGGGATCGCTCTTGGCGGCGCACTCTCGCAGCCAGACCAGCATATCCGCCTCTGTTGCATAAGGGCCTGTGGTCAGGTAAGTCCACATGGCCTCGCTGTCGGCACTGAAAGCCTGCCACAGGCCGGGGCCGTGACGCTCAGGATCCAGCGGCTCCAGCCGGCAACCCCAGCCGTTGAGGGGGCGACGGGGAGGGAACTCGGCGCCCCGCCAGTCGGGCAGCGGCGCACCGACCGGCTGGCCGAATTCGTTCAGATGGATGTCAGCAGCCACAGGCAATCCCTCCCGTTTGCAGCACACCCGGTTCGCTACCGATGGCGACGGCAAAGCCGTCCTGCCGCCACCAGTGCAGCCCACCGATCAGCTCCTTGACCTGAAACCCCAGCGCCGCCAGCTTGTAGGCGCCACGGGTCGAACCGTTGCAGCCGATGCCATCGCAATAGCAGACATAGACCTTGTCCCGCGCCAGTGCGGCCGTGCTGGCCGGGTTCATGGTGGCGTGGGGGAAGCTGATGGCACCGGGGATGTGTCCCTCGGCGTAGTGACCGGCAGAACGGGTGTCGATGACGACGATCCGCTCTTCACCGGCCAGCAGATCGGCGGCCAGATCCGCCGGATCGGTGCGCAAGGCCAGCTGGGCCTCGAAGAAGAGGCGGGCTTGTTCGGCACTGGCCAACCCGCTGCTCAATACATGACTCATAGTGACGCTCCTTGTACTCAAACCCGGATCCGGGTGGTGATGTCGGTGGTGACCGAGTTGGCGATGAAACACTCCTCGTGTGCCTGATGGTGCAACTGCTCCAGCGCGGCCAGATCCGGCTGACGTTCACCGCCGAACTGCACCAGCGGCTGCAGGGTGACCCGGGTGATGGCCTGACGACCGCGGGCATTGGCTTCCATGATGCCCACCGCCTCGTCCCGGTAGCTCTCCACCAGGTAGCCCGCCCTGGCTGCCAGCCAGAGGAAGGTGAGCATGTGGCAGCTGGAGATCGCCGCGACGAAGGCCTCTTCCGGGTCGACGTTCTCGGCCACCGACCAGGGCAGCGGCACCACGTGGGGAGACGAGGAGGCGGGCACCCTGACGCCGCCGTCGAACTCCCACCAGTGAGCCCGGCTGTAACCTTGATCGACGAAGGGCTCGCTGGCCCCGCGCTGCCAGCTGATGGTGGCGCTGTACTCCGACATGCAGACTCCTTTCATTGCCAATAGATGTGAATCCCGAACCTTGAGCCTCAATGTAACGACATAATGGCCTTGCCACGCCGACCAATTTTGCCAATATGAGCAGACCAATTAGCGCCCGGGAGATCCCCATGCCTGCCCTGCCCACCCTGTTTGCCACCCAGCAAGCCAGCGATCTGCCGCTGCACGAACAGCTGGTCCGCACCCTGCGCTCGGCCATGCTGGCCGGCCACCTGCCCCAGCACAGCCGGCTGCCTGCCAGCCGCATGCTGGCCGCCGATCTGGGGATCTCCCGCAGCACGGTGGAACTGGCCTATGGCCGGCTGGAGGCGGAGGGCTATCTGGTGCGCAAGGTGGGGGCCGGCAGCTTCGTGGCACTGGCCGCTGTCTCCCCGACTCCGCGCCCGCCCCAGTCGGCAGCCGGTCTGTCGCGCCGAGGCCAGGAGATGGCCGACAGCGGCGCCTGTCACGACGTGCCCGAAGTGGGCCGCTCCTTTGCCTCCAGCCAGCCGGATCCCCGCCTCTTTCCCCAGGCCCTGTGGGGCCGGTTGATGCAGCAGCAGTGGCGCCGGCACGCCGGCGACTGGATGAATTACGGGGAGCCGCAGGGGCTGGAGGCGCTGCGCGGTGCCATCAGCAGCTATCTGGTGCAGTCGCGCGGCGTGGTGTGCGAGCCGGACCAGATCCTGATCCTCACCAGCTCCCAGCAGGGGATCCTGCTGGCGACCCAGCTGCTGATCGATGCCGGCGACACCGTCTGGGTGGAGGATCCCGGCTACCCCGGGGCCCGCACCGCCATGGAGAGTGCCGGCGCCCGGGTGCACCCGGTGCCGGTGGATGAAGAGGGGCTCAACCCGCAGGGGGAACACCCGGCGCCGCGGCTCATCTACACCACGCCGGCCCACCAGTATCCGCTCGGCGTGCCCATGAGCCTGCCGCGGCGGATGGCGCTGCTGGCCGAGGCCGAGCGGCACGGCGCCTGGATCCTGGAAGACGACTACGACGGCGAGTACCAGTACGATCAGCGGCCGCTCCCCGCCCTGCAGGGGCTGGATGGCCAGGGACGGGTGCTCTATGTGGGTACCTTCAGCAAGGTGTTGTTCGGCTCGCTGCGCCTCGCCTACCTGGTGCTGCCCAGGCCGCTGATGGAGTCCTTCTGTCGGGCCCGGGCCGCGGTCGACGGCCACAGCAACCAGCTGCTGCAGGCAGTGACCGCCGACTTCATCCGCGCCGGCCACTTCGCCACCCACCTGCGCCAGAGCCGGCTGGTCTATCAGAGCCGCCGCGACCTGCTGCTGGCCGAGCTGGCCAGCCACTGCCCCGCCCTCACCCCCATTCACAGCGGGGCCGGCCTGCAGTGCGCCGTGCTGCTGCCCCCCGGCGGCGAGGCGCGCTGGACAGAGGCCGCCAACGCACAGGGGCTGGGGCTGCGCCCCCTCGGCCAGTTCTACCTGGGCCCACCGACACAGGAGGGGTGGCTGCTCGGCTTTGCCTCCCTCGACAACCAGGCCCTGCGCCGTCTCTGCCGCCAGCTGGGCAGCCTGCTGGCAAGCGGCTGAAGGCGGCCCGCCCGCTCAGCCTTGGGGGTCGGTTTGCCCCTGCTCGCGGCAGAGCGCCAGCCAGGCCTCGGCGGTACGGGAGAGGTAGCGCTCGCTCGGCCAGATCACCCCGAGCCGCCAGCTCAGCTCGGGCACCAGCGGTCGCAACACCAGCCCGTCCGGCGCCAAGCGCCGGCAGATGGGCTCGGGCAGAAAAGCGACCCCCATGCCGCTGCGCACCATGGCGGTGAGAAAGTCCCACTGGCTGCTGCGTGCCGCCACCTGAGGCTCGAAGCCAGCCGCTCGGCACGCCTGCTCCAGCCGCTCGCTCAGGGTGAAGGCCTGGGTGTAGAGCAAGAAGGGCTCGTCGCAGAGCGCCTCCAGACTGATTTCAGGGCATTCCCGCCAGCGCGGCAAGTCGGGCAGCACCACCTGGATCGGGTACTGGTCCAGCTCCAGCGCACTGAGGGCGCCCCCCTCCCTGGTCGGCAGCATGGTGATGGCGAGATCCAGTTCCCCTTCCAGCACCGCCTGCTCGATACGCCGGCCGCCGTACTCGACGATGGAGAGCTCGACCTTGGGGTAGCGACTGCGGTAGGCGCGGATCAGATCGGCATAGACGTGGCCCACCATGGGCGGAATGCCGAGCGCCAGCCGGCCGAATTGCAGACTCTGCAGATCGGCGAGCTCCGCCTCCAGCTGCTGCATCTCGGCCAGAATGGTCTGGGCCCGGTTGAACAGCACCCGGCCGCTGTCGGTCAGGGTGAAGCGGCGCCCCGCACGGCTCAGTAGCGGCTGACCCAGCTCCTCCTCCATGTTGCGGATCATCTTGCTGATGGTGGGCTGGGTGACGAACAGCTTCTCGGAGGCGCGGGTGAAGCTTTGTTCCCGCACCAGTTCGACAAAGTAACGCAGGGCGCGGATGTCCATGGCTCTCTCCTGGCGGACGGCAAAACCTGATCATGCCTCTTTGGCATGATTTTGATAATTTAAATTCATTTTTTGCAGGTTTGGCCTCTCTCTATACTGTGAGCAAGTTCACAGAAAGACCTAGATCATGAAAGCCCTCTGCATTCGCTGGTTCCAGACCCCCTTCCAAATCGCCCTGCTGGCCGCCATCTGGCTGCTGGCCGATCTGGCGGTACGTACCTTCCATCTGCCGCTGCCTGCCAACCTCACCGGCATGCTGGCACTGCTGGCCTTGATCCTGCTCGGCGTGGTCAAGACCCACTGGTTCAGCGCCGGCGCCCGCTGGTTGCTGGCCGAGATGCTGCTGTTCTTCGTGCCGGCGGTGGTGGCGGTGGTCAACTATCAGGATCTGCTGCTGCAGGAGGGGTGGCGCATCATGGTGGTGCTGCTGCTCAGCACCATACTGGTGCTCGGCACCACGGCGCTGGTGGTGGACCGGGTCTATCGCCTTGAGTTGAAACTGGCCCGCCGGAGTCGTCGTCATGTCTGATACCCTGCTCGGCCTGCTCTGCTTCGCCCTCACCCTGCTGTTCTACTACGCCAGCAAGTGGCTCTACGGCAAGAAACGCATCCTGCCCTTGATGCCGCTGCTGCTGGCCCCCACCCTGCTGGTGGCGGTAGTGATGCTGTTCCACATCCCCTATCAGGACTACATGGCCGAATCCCACTGGCTGCTGTGGCTGCTGGGGCCGGCCACCGTCGCCTTCGCGGTGCCGGTCTACGAGAACCGCCAGCTCATTCGCCGCCACTGGCTGTCACTGTCAGTGGGGGTGGTCGCCTCGGTGGTGATGGCGGTGGGCAGTACCGTGCTGCTGGCCCGCTGGCTCGATCTCTCCGACATGCTGCAGCGCAGTCTGGCGATGCGCTCCATCACCACCCCGTTTGCGGTGGAGGCGACCCGCGCCATCGGCGGCCAGACCGACCTCACCGCCCTGTTCGTGGTGCTGACCGGTGTCATCGGCATGGCGGTCGGCGAGAGCGTGCTCACCCTACTGGCCATTCGCAGCCGACTCGGCAAGGGCGCCGGGTTTGGTGCCTCGGCCCACGGCGCCGGCACTGCCAAGGCCTATCAGATGGGCAACGAGGAGGGGGTGGTCTCCAGCATGGTGATGATGATCGCCGGCATGGTGACCGTGCTGCTGGCGCCCCTGCTCGGCCAGCTGTTCTGGTAACCTGCGCGTCGGTAAAAGCCGCGTTTCCCGAGCCCAGGACCCCAGCCTTGGCACCACAGCCGCTACACTCAACTCAATGTGACAGCAGTGAGCGGTATGATGAACCACAGAGTGATGATCCTCGGGCTGCTGGCCGGTAGCCTGTTCTTCTCCCCCCTTCTGCCGGCCCTGGACATAGTGACCCACGTCAGCCCGGAGAGTGAGCGGGACCTGCGCACCCTCTACGGCCAGCAGCTGCTGCAACTGGCGCTGGAGAAGACCCGCGACAGCTTCGGCGACTACGAGTTGCGTCCGGCCCCGCCCATGAGCCGGACCCGGCTGCGCCAGGTGCTGCAGTACAACCTCTACCCCAACCTGCTGGCCATCGACAGCTTCCCGCGCCCGGAGGGCAGCCACGACCTCGACTATGTCCGCTTTCCGGTGGATCTCGGCATCCTCGGCTATCGCATCTGCTTCGTCAGCCCCAAACAGCAGCAGGCTGTGGCCCGGGTACGTACCCTGCACGAGCTGCAGCAGTTCAGCCATGGCCAGGGTCGCGGCTGGCAGGATGCCGACATCCTGCGCAGTGCCGGCTTCAAGGTGCAGGAGGTGGAGGGCTACGAGCGGCTGTTCAAGCTGGTGGTGCGCGGCCGGGTGGATCTGTTCTGCCGGGGGGCCAACGAGCTGCTGAGCGAACTGGATACGCACCGGGATCTGGGGCAATTGACGGTCGACCAGCATCTGGCGCTCTACTACCCCTTCATCCACCTCTTCTACAGCCACAAGGACAACCAGCACGCCCTGCGCCGGGTTCGGGCCGGCCTGCAACTGGCCTGGCAGGACGGCTCCCTGCAGGCGCTATGGCTCAAGACCTTCAAGCCAGCGCTGGATTTCGCCAGGCTGGACCAGCGACTGCTGTTCAGACTGGACAACCCCTTGCTGCAGGGGCTCGACTTCGATTACCAACCCTATCTTTACGATCCCCTCACCCAGCGCTTCGGGCCCGGCGAGCCGTCCAGCGGCAAGCAGTGACTCCGGCGGCTCCCCGCTCACCGCCGGGGAGAGCCACTACACTCAGAGGAGTCTCAGCCTTTCACAGGAGCTCATGATGCACTGGACCCCGCTGCTCGCCCTGCTGCTGGCCCTGCCCGTGCTGGCCAGCCCGACCCTGTTCACCTACATGAGTCCGGAGAGCGAGCACGATCCCAGAAGCACCTATGATCGCGAGCTGCTGCGCCTGGCGCTGGAGAAGACCCGCGCCAGCCACGGCGACTACCGGATGCAAGCCGCGCCCCCCATGACCCTGGCCAGGATGTGGGTCAGCCTGCGCTTCAATGACTACCCCAACCTGTTCGCCATGGACAGCTACCGCTCCGACCGGGACATGAGCGGCATCGACTACGTGCGCTTTCCCATCCACCTCGGCATCGTCAGCTACCGCATCTGCTTCGTCAGCCCCGAGCAGCAGAGCGCCGTCGCCGGAGTGACCAGCCTGGCGGAGCTCAAACGCTTCGACATCGGTCAGGGCAAGGGCTGGCTCGACGTGCAGATCCTGCAGCGGGCCGGTTTCAAGGTGCAGGAGGTGGAAGGCTACGAGCAGCTGTTCAAGATGGTGGCGCGTGGCCGTTTCGCACTCTTCTGCCGCGGGATCAACGAGTTGCCCCAGGAAAAGCTGAATCACAGGGATGTACCCGGGCTGGTGATGGATGAGAACGTGGCGCTCTACTATCCGCTGCCCAGGGTCTTCTTCACCCACAACAGCAACCAACAGGCCATCACGCGGGTGCAACAGGGGCTCAAGGCCGCCTGGCGCGACGGCTCCCTGCAGGCGCTCTGGCTGAAGACCTTCAAACCCTCCCTGAGCTTCGCCCACCTTAATACCCGCCGGCTGTTCCGGCTGGAGAATCCCTACATCGAGGGGATCGACTTCAACTATGAGGCTTACTACTATGATCCCGTGCAGGGGCGCTTCGGCCTCGGTGAATAGCCGCTCGCCGTGCAAAGGCAACAATGAAAAAGCCCGGGTCAGTGACCCGGGCTTTTTTGTCCATGCTTCGTCTCCTGCCTCGTCAATCCTCGAGGAAGGTCCACTCGTCGCGCACCCGGCTGATGGCATCGAGCCGCCGCTTGGCCAGCTGCTCGCGAATAGCCTCCCCCTTGAACCCGGCCGCCACTATCTCCTTCACCGGCACGGCCTGGGCCGCCGCCAGCGCCTGCGCCACATAGTCGGGCTCGGCATAGACCCGCTCCTCGAAGCCGGTGCGGCCGTGGAAGTCGGCGCGGCAGGCGTCCAGCAGCTGGGCAAAGCGCTCCGGCCTGCGCCAGGCATCGGCCTTGTCGAATACCTTGAGCAGGGTCGCGGGCTTGAGCTCGAAGGCGATGTGGATATGGGTGTGCAGGTCGCTCACCAACAGCGCCAGATCGCGGCACTCGTTCGGTACCCTGAACCGCTCGCAGAAGTCGCGGATGAGCGGTAGCCCCTTCTGGCCATGGCCATGGTGGCTCGGCCAGAACTCCGGGGGGGTCAGCCCCTTGCCAAAGTCGTGGCACAGCGCCGCGAAGCGCACCGCCAGCTCCGGCGAAAGCCGGCAGGCCTGTGCCAGCACCATCATGGTGTGGATGCCGGTATCGATCTCCGGGTGCCACTTGGCGGGGGCAGGCACCCCGAACAGGGCATCCAGCTCGGGGAACAGCGCAGCCAGGGCGCCGCACTCGCGCAGCACCTCGAAGAACACCTGTGGGGTCGGTCCCAGCAATACCTTCTCCAGCTCCTTCCAGACTCGCTCCGGGGTCAGGTGAGCCAGCTCGCCAGCCTCGGTCATCTCGCGCATCAGCGCCAGCGTCTCGGGGGCCACCACGAAGCCCTGGGCGTGGAAGCGGGCGGCGAAGCGGGCCACCCGCAAAATGCGCAGCGGATCTTCGGCAAAGGCGGGGGAGACGTGGCGCAGCAGCCGTTGTTTCAGATCCTCGATGCCGCCATAGGGATCGTGCAGTTGCCCCGCCTCATCCTCGGCGATGGCGTTGACGGTGAGATCCCGGCGCAGCAGATCCTGCTCCAGCGTCACCTCCGGCGAGGCGTAGCAGACGAAGCCGGTATAACCGAGCCCCTGCTTGCGCTCGGTGCGGGCCAGCGCGTACTCCTGCTGGGTCTTGGGGTGCAGGAACACGGGAAAATCGCGGCCCACCTGGGTAAAGCCCAGCGCCAGCATCTGTTCCACGGTCGCCCCGACCACCAGATGATCCCTGTCGCCCTGCGGCAATCCCAGCAGGCGATCTCGCACCGCGCCCCCAACCAGATAAGTCTGCAAGCTGTGTCTCCCTTGATAAACCTGTCCCGATTATACCGGTTTGGCCGGTGGAGACTATGGCTGCCCCATGGCCCCGTCGGCGGGGACGAGCCCATGACGGCCCAATGAGAGGCAAAACGCCCCTCGTCACCCGCCTCGCCAGCCAACCCGACGGCACCCTTTCTCCCGCCGGCAAATCAGGGTGCGCGCTGGCCCCCCTTATGGCATCCGGGTCTTTGACATCCCTTTGGGGAGGCTTTAACCTGCCGCCCATAACAACGGAATGGATCCTTATGTACACACAGTTCTTCGGTCTGTCGGAGCACCCGTTCTCCATCTCGCCCAATCCCAAATACCTCTACATGAGTGAACGCCACGGGGAAGCCCTCGCCCACCTCAACTACGGGTTGCAGGATGGGGGCGGCTTCGTGCTGCTGACCGGGGAAGTGGGCACCGGCAAGACCACCGTCTCCCGCTGCCTGTTGCAGCAGTTGCCGGCCGAGACCGAGATCGCCTACATCCTCAATCCATCCCTGACCGAACGAGATCTGCTGGCGGCCATCTGCGACGAATTCCAGCTGGCCTATGGCCAGGATGCCGGCCTCAAGCAGCTGTTCGACCTCATTCGCGATCACCTGCTGGCCAATCTGGCGGCAGGCAAGCGCAGCGTGGTGCTGGTGGACGAAGCCCAGCACCTGCTGCCCGGCGTGCTGGAACAGTTGCGCCTGCTCACCAACCTGGAGACCGACGAGAAGAAGCTGCTGCAGGTGGTGCTCATCGGCCAGCCCGAGCTGCAGCAGATGCTGCGCCAGCCCCTGCTGCGCCAGCTGGCCCAGCGCATCACCGCCCGCTACCACCTGCTGCCGCTCTCCTGCCAGGACGTGGACGCCTATGTCCGCTTTCGCCTGCAGGTGGCCGGCTGCGTGCAACCCATCTTCACCCCCAAAGCGATCCAGACCCTGCACCGCCTCTCCGGCGGCATTCCGCGCCTCATCAACCTCATCTGCGACCGCGCCCTGATCGCCGCTTTCGCCCGCGGCAGCCACAAGATAGTCCACGGTGACATCAGCCTGGCGGCCTTCGAGGTGAGCGGCATCCGTGACGAGGGCACCTGGCAGTCCGGTTTGATGGTGGCACTGGTCGGCGCCTTGCTGGTGGCCACCGGCTGGTGGGGCTGGCAGTTCTTCGGCTTCTTCCCGACCCGCCCGGTGGTCACGGTGGAGGTGCCGGTCAAGGTAGACGACACCCCGGAGCAGCAGGAACAGTTGACCCGCGCCATCAATCAGGCGCTGGAACCGGACAGCGCCATGCAGAATCTCTACAAGGTGTGGGGCTACCAGACCGAGCTGGAAGAGGCGACCTGCGACAACGCGCCGCGCGCCGGCCTGCGCTGCCAGGAGGGCGAGGCCTCCCTGGCCGATCTGCAGGCCCTGCAGTATCCCGCCCTCGTCAGCCTGACCGACGAGACCGGCGGCACCTATTACGCCACCCTAGTCAACCTCGGGCCCGACAAGGCCAATCTGCTCATCGGCAACCAGAGCTGGCAGGTGGACAGGCAGTGGCTGAGCGATTACTGGGGCGGCAGCTACACCCTGCTGTGGCGCATGCCCAAGGGTGGTGTCACCCTGATCGGCAACAATGCCGGCCCCAACCAGGTGCAGTGGCTCGATAATGCCCTCAGCCGGGCCCTGCAGCAGCCGGATCGCAAGGTCCTCCGCTTCGATGCCGAGCTCAAGACCAAGCTGCAGCAGTTCCAGCGTGCCCAGGGGCTGAACCCGGACGGCATCGCCGGCAGCAACACCCTGCTGCGTCTCAACGTGATGGCTGGCGAACCCATGCCCAAGCTGGAAGACCCTGCCCAGCGGGCCAGCAAGCCGGCCAGGCTGGATCCGGTAGAGGATGACGATGCCATCAACACACTGTCGGAGGAGGCTTCCTGATGTCCACCCTGCTCAAGGCGCTGCGGCGGGCCGACCAGCCCCAGTTCACCCCGCACATCCCGGCGATGGGGCTGCCGGTCAGCCAGGAAGAGGAACAACCCAGGCGCTGGATCTGGTGGCTGCTGGCCCCGCTGGCGCTGGTGATGGGGGCCGCCGCCAACTACGGCTGGCACCTGCTCAACAACCGCCCCATCGAGAAGACGGTGGAGGTGAAGGAGGTGGTGACGCCGCCCTTCGTGCGGGTCGAGCCCAGGCCGATGATCACCCGTCCGCTGCCACCGCCGCCGCCCGAACCCGTGGTCACCCCCAAGGCCGATGCCCAGCCCGCACCGGCGCCCGCCGACAGCAGCCAGGGGCTGGCCGAGCGCATTCTCAATGCCCTCAACAGCACCCCGTTGCAGCAGAGCGCGCCACCACAGGTGCCGGAAGAGTTGCAGGCCACGCCACTCAGCGCCCTGCCGCAGGCGCTCCGCCAGCAGGTGCCGCCGTTGGCCTACGGTGCCCACGTCTTCTCCTCCAACCCGGCCAACCGGGCCGTGACCCTGAACGGGCGCACCTACCGGGAAGGCAGCGAGGTCGCCCCCGGCGTCACCCTGCTCGCCATCGCCCAGGATTACATCATCCTGCAGGTGGGCGGCCAGAACGTCAGCCTCAAGGCGCTGCAGGACTGGCGCGGCTGAAACGCGCCCCTGCCAGCCCGAGGCTGGCCACCATTTCAAGAGGGAGCCTGAGAGCTCCCCTTTTTAATCAATAACATGAGAACAACGTGAGCAATCCGAACAACACCACCTTCGCCAACCGGGCGTTGCACTGGTGTCAGCACCAAGACCGCTACACGTTAATCAATTTAGTTTTAAATCAATAACATGAGCATAATGTGAGCAACTCAGATAACGCGACCTTCGCCACCAGGATCCTGGACTGGTATCAGCTCCACGGCCGCAAGACCCTGCCCTGGCAACAGGAGAAGACCCCCTACCGGGTCTGGGTCTCGGAAATCATGCTGCAGCAGACCCAGGTCGCTACGGTCATTCCCTACTATCAGCGCTTTATGGCCCGCTTTCCCGACGTGCTGGCACTGGCCGACGCCCCCATCGACGAGGTGCTGCACCACTGGACCGGGCTTGGCTATTACGCCCGCGCCCGCAACCTGCACAAGGCGGCCCAGCAGATCCGCGACCTCCATGGCGGCCTCTTCCCAGAGCGGCTGGAGGAGGTGATGGCGTTGCCGGGGATCGGCCGCTCCACCGCGGGCGCCGTGCTCTCCCTCTCCCTTGGCCAGCCCCACGCCATTCTGGATGGCAACGTGAAGCGGGTACTCACCCGCTGGCTGGCCCTGCCCGGCTGGCCCGGCCAGAAGCAGGTGGAGAACGATCTGTGGGAGCTGGCCACCCGCCTCACCCCCAAGCTCGGAGTGGCCCACTACAACCAGGCCATGATGGACATGGGGGCCACCGTCTGCACCCGCAGCAAGCCCGCTTGCGAGCGCTGCCCGGTGCGGGAGGATTGCCAGGGGCTGTCGCAGGGCAACCCCACTGCCTACCCCAACAGCAAGCCCAAGAAGAGCATCCCGGCCCGTACCGGCATCATGCTGCTCATCCGCCACGGCGATCAGCTGCTGCTGGAGAAACGGCCACCGCAAGGGATCTGGGGCGGGCTCTACTGCTTCCCCCAGGTGGAGTCGGACGCCGAGGTGGCGGGGCTGTTGCAGCGGCTCGGCCTGACCGGCAGCGAACCCCGTGAACTGGCCGGTTTTCGCCATACTTTCAGCCACTTTCACCTCGATATCCGGCCCATGCTGATCGAAACCGACACGCCACCGCCCCCCCTGCTCATGGAAGCGGATAACCGACTCTGGTATAACTTACGCCATCCTGCAGAGGTGGGTCTGGCAGCCGCCACGGCCCGTCTGCTCGCCTATCCGGACTTACAACCATAGAGGTCAACATGAGCCGTACCGTATTTTGCCAGCGCCTGAAAAAAGAGGGCCCGGGTCTCGATTTCCAGCTCTACCCCGGTGAACTCGGCAAGCGCATTTTTGACAACATCAGCAAGGAAGCCTGGACCGAGTGGCAGAAGAAGCAGGTGATGCTGATCAACGAGAAGAAGTTGAACATGATGAACCTCGAGCATCGCCAGCTGCTGGAGAAAGAGATGGTGAACTACCTGTTCGAAGCGGGTGAAGTGGCCATCGACGGTTATACCCCGCCCAGCAAATAATCCGTGAACGGGGCTGGCCTGCGCAGGCCGGCCCCGTCGACTCACGGCAACGACGGAAGTGACGGGCGGCCCGCCGCCCAGTTTGAGGACTCTATGGGCCGAATTTTCTGGCTGCTGTGCACCCTGCTGTTTCTCTCTGCCTGCTCATCCTCCCCCAAGCCCAATGGCAACGAGGATGACGATCTCGTCAACGGCAAGGACATCCGCGGTTTCGAACACATGATCAGCGCGCTCTCCCACAACGTGAACGAGATATGGGGGCGTGAGGCGCTGTTTGCGGGCAAGTTTGACTACGTCAAATACACGGATCAGTACAAGAGCCGGGCCCACATCGACTTCTCCAGCGGCCACATCATGGTCGAGACCGTCTCCGGCATCGACCCGCGCTCCCACCTGCGCCGCGCTATCATCGAGACCCTGCTTACCCCGGACGATCCGGCGGAAGTGGATCTTTACTCCGACGCCGAGATCCTGCCCGGCGGCGAGCCTTTCCTTTACGGCCAGGTGCTGGACAACCAGGGCCAGCCGATCCGCTTCGACTGGCGCGCCGAGCGCTATGCCGACTACCTGCTCAACACGGCGATGAAGAAGCGCACCCTGGGCATTCGCACCATCTTCTTCGTCGACATCCCCATGGTGGCCAACCACGAGGATCGACGGGGCTACAAGTACGCCAGCCTGATCCGGGAAGCCTCCCGCAAGTACGGGGTGGCCGAGAGCCTGATCTACGCGGTGATCAAGACCGAGAGCAGCTTCAACCCCTATGCGGTCAGCCATGCCAACGCCTACGGCCTGATGCAGGTGATCCCGGCCACCGCCGGGCGGGACGTCTACGTGCGGGTCAAGGGCAAGAGCGGCCAGCCGACCCGGGAGGACCTGTTCAACCCGGCCTACAACATCGACGTCGGGACCGCCTACCTGCACCTGCTGCAGACCGTCTATCTGGTGGATATCCAGGATCCGCGCTCGCGCCGCTACGCCGTCATCTCCGCCTACAACGGCGGCGCCGGCGGGGTGCTCAACACCTTCTCCAACGACCGCAAGGCGGCGCCCGGCATGATCAACCAGCTCTCGCCCGAAGCGGTGTACCAGATCCTGACCGAGCAGCACCCCAAGGCGGAAGCCAGACGCTATCTCTACAAGGTCAATCAGGCCGAGAAGGGGTTCAAACGCACGCTGGCCCGCACCGGCTAAGCAGACCAACAGCAAAAGGGCGCCTCATGGAGGCGCCCTTGTTACGTCTGGCGTAGGGGTTCAGGCCTTACTTGGCGATGAAACCGCCCTTGCTCTGCGGGGCGGCGCCCACCTTCTCCAGGCTCTCCACCTCCACTTCGGTCTTGTTCCAGCTGTGGTCCACCTCGCCACGGATGCGGATCAGATCGTCCGGGCCCACCTCGGTGCCGCGCCACACATCCTGATCCACTTCCACTTCCACCTCGCCACTGGCGTCGCGGAACATGTAGTTCTCGCCGCCCAGGTGCTTGACCAGCTTCCCTTCCAGGGTGGCCCAGCTGTCATCGGCCAGATCCTTCAACTGCGCGACGGACACCTTATTCTGCTCCTGCGGGCCGGTATAGGCCGCCATGGCGAAAGAAGAGATGGACATCAGGGTCAACAGACCGATTACGCTTGCCTTGTTCATTTCATGCTCCTGTCATTGGGTACGGGAGCAGTGTGCCGGCCGGTGCGTGAAACAAACGTGAAGCCTCCCCATCTGGGGGACAGCGGTGTGACCGTAATCGATTTAATCCATACCGCATACTGCGAAATTAAATTCGGATAGATACCCTGCAAGATGGCAAAACAGCTTCCCAGCACCTTTGCCTATCGAGGAACAGCCTGCAGGCACCACCTGCTTCCAACCAATGAGAACAACAAGATGAAGAAATGGTTTGTGTGTTTATTGGGACTCTTCGCGCTGACAGTTCAGGCAGCCGACAGTCGCCCCGCCTTCTCCCGGATCGTGATGTTTGGCGACAGCCTCTCCGATACCGGCAAGATGTACAGCAAGATGCGCGGTTACCTCCCCTCCAGCCCCCCCTACTATCAGGGCCGCTTCTCCAACGGGCCGGTCTGGCTGGAGCAGTTGACCCAGCAGTTCCCGGGGCTCACCATCGTCAACGAGGCGGAAGGGGGCGCCACTGCGGTGGCCTACAACAAGATCTCCTGGAATCCCAAGTATCAGGTCATCAACAACCTGGATTACGAGGTGACCCAGTTCCTGCAAAAAGACAGCTTCAAGCCCGATGATCTGGTGATCCTCTGGGTCGGCGCCAACGATTACCTGGCTTATGGCTGGAACACCGAACAGGATGCCAAGCGGGTGCGCGACGCCATCAGCGATGCGGCCAACCGCATGGTATTGAACGGCGCCAAGCAGATTCTGTTGTTCAACCTGCCGGATCTGGGCCAGAACCCCTCGGCCCGCAGCCAGAAGGTGGTCGAGGCGGCCAGCCATGTCTCCGCCTACCACAACCAGCTGCTGCTGAACCTGGCACGCCAGCTGGCCCCCACCGGCATCGTCAAGCTGTTCGAGATCGACAAGCAGTTCGCCGAGATGCTGCGCGAACCGCAGAACTTCGGTCTGAGCGACACCGAGAACGCCTGCTACGGCGGCGGCTATGTGTGGAAGCCGTTTGCCTCCCGCAGTGCAGCCAGCGTCGCCAGCGACAGCAGCCTCTCCGCCTTCAACCCGCAGGAGCGGCTCGCCATCGCCGGCAACCCGCTGCTGGCCCAGGCCGTTGCCAGCCCCATGGTGCGGCGCAGCGCCAGCACCCTCGACTGCGAAGGCAAGATGTTCTGGGATCAGGTGCACCCCACCACCGTCGTGCACGCCGCCCTGAGCGAGCGGGCTGGTGCCTTCATCGAGGCTCAATACGAGTTCCTCGCCCACTGATGAAAAAGGGCCGACGACAGTCGGCCCTTTTTGTTGTGCGGCCCCGGCGGGCCCCCCCTCAGCGGTAGCGCTTGACGATGCCGTCGTAGATGCCGTTCTGCTTGATGGTGGCCAGTGCCTCCTGCAGTCGCTTGATCACCTCGGGCGGCGTCTTCAGACTCGCCGCCACGTACAGATCGCCCCCGGTAAAATCCTCGATGTCGTGCACTATCTTGAGGGTCTCAGGCCCATAGCCCGCCTGGCGTACGTAGTAGTTGGCCGTCTCCTGCGATACCGGCCAGAGATCGATGCGCCCCATCAGCAGTTTGAGCATGTTGGCCTCGTGGTTGTTGTTGCGTTGCAGGTTGGAGAACTTGCGACCGATCAGGTACTGCTCCAGCGCGTCGTTGCGCACCGTACCGATGGACCAGGCCCGTGCCTGCGACAGCTGGCTGAACGGCTTGATGTCGTCCCGCTTGGCCAGGGCGAAGACGTGAAAATTGATCTGCGCTATCGCCCCGATCCACTGGAACTGTGCCTCGCGCTCGGGGAAGCGGCTGATGCTGTAGATGAGCACGTTGGGGCGGCTGCGCGCCAGCGAGATGGCCCGCGCCCAGGGGTAGATGTCCAGCGTATATTCGAAGCCGGCCTGCTCCAGCATGGCCTCCACCACCTCGGTGCCGAGCCCTTTGACGTCGGCCTCCTCCAGATAGTTGTAGGGTGCATAGTCCTCGGTCACCACCTGCAGGGTCTCGGCCGCCCAGCCTGGCGCCAGCCACAATGCCCAGCACAGCCATATCCATCTGATGTTCATGCCCACCTCGCAAGCAAATCCGCCTCGGTTAACTATTGCGCTCCCTCGCCAGAGCGCAAACTCCCGCGGCAAATTGCGGCAATGGTAATCACATTATGTTTTATATCAGTTGGTTGAGAACCTGCGTAAAGCGACTACCCTTAATCTGTTGTGGCTGTGCTATAAGCCCCGACCCATAAGGAGAGGCGACCCTATCCACCTCCCCCCAACAATATGAAATTGCAGAGGCTCAACATGAATAAAACACTGATTACCTTGCTGGTTTCAGGCTTGCTTGCGGCCAACGCCCAGGCAGCCGGACAGGACAACACCTGGTATGGCGGTGCCAAGCTGGGTTGGTCCAACTTCTATGGCATTGATGAGAATAATAATTTAACTTTAAACAATGAGACTAATGATGCTCTAGGTGCTGGTTTGTTCGTAGGCTATCAAGTTAATAAAATCCTCGGTGTTGAGTATGGATACGACTATTTGGGAAAATATAAATACGATGCACAAACCCCTAGTAAGACCAGTTTTCATGATGAAGTACAGGCCCAACTCATTCATTTGACTTTAAAGCTAGGCTTTCCAGTTACCAATAATCTAGACCTATATAGCCGTGTGGGGGGGGGATATGCGGCAGCCAACAGTGACATAAAGGGTGGTGATGGACGCTTCAACTTTGTTGGTGCTTTGGGAGGCGAATACGCTTTCAATTTAGACTGGGCTGCTCGTCTTGAGTATCAATATTCCACCCCATATGGCGATAAGAATGATATTGGGTTACGAATGGACAATGGTCTACTAACCGCTGCGGTGGTCTATCGCTTCGGTCAGGTAGCCCCCGTGGTGGCCGCGCCGGTGCCGGCCCCGGCGCCCGAGCCGGTAGTGGTCGACAAGCAGTTCACCCTGAGCTCGGACGTGCTGTTCGACTTCAACAAGGCCACCCTCAAGCCGGCCGCCGGTCAGGCGCTGGATAACCTCTACAGCCAGATTGAGCAGGCCAGGCCCAAGGATGGCGTCGCCACCGTGATCGGCTATACCGACCGCATCGGCTCCGATGCCTACAACCAGAAGCTCTCCGAGCAGCGCGCCCGGACCGTCGCCGACTATCTGGTCGGCAAGGGCCTGCCGACAGGCAAGGTCAACGTGGAAGGTCGCGGCAAGGGCAATCCGGTCACCGGCGACAGCTGCACCAGCAAGTCCAAGAAAGAGCTGATCGTCTGCCTGGCCCCGGATCGCCGGGTTGAGGTCAAGGTCGAAGGGATCTCGGAAGTTCAGCAGTGATCCTCCAGCGTGGCTGACAGCCACGAATGAAAGAACGGGAGGCCAAGGCCTCCCGTTTCATTTTGGGTCGCTGCATCGGCACAGCGTCAGGCCCCCTTGCGCACCTCTGCCGCAATCTGGTCGAGCAGCTGCTGCCAGCCAGCCCCCAGCTCGCTCACCAGAGCGCCGTAGCCATCAGCCGGCAACACCCGCACCTGCTGGAAGGGGACGTCACGCAGTACCGTGCCCTCTTCGGTCAGCAGGCGCCAGCGCCCGCTCAGCACGGCTCGCCCGTCGTGGCGCCCCTGGAAGCGCTCCACCGCAATGGTCAGCACCGGCCCCTTGCGGGCACCGTCCTGCCGCACCACCCAACCCGGCAAGCGGCTGGAGAGGCCGTTCAGGGTCAGCTGATCGAGCTGGGCATCCAGCGACCCCGCCCAGCGATGGTACTCGGCGAAGTGCAGCTCCTTGCCCTCCAGCTGATAGACCAGGCTCATCCGATCCAGCTGGCCGGAGAGGGACACCGGCTTGAGCACCAGCTGGTGCTGCGGCTGAGCCACCACCGCGGCCGGTTGCTGCGCCTCGGCGTCGAGGGAGTAGTAGTGCAGCAGCGTCGGCGCAGAACTGCAACCCGCCAGCAGGCCCAGCAAGGCCAGCGCCATCATCTGTTTCTTCATCATTGACCTCGCTTGGGCTCGGGATCACGGGGACGAGCCCGATCGAAAATCAACGAGCTCGGCTGCTCGTTGAGCGAATGCACCAGCGGCTGCAACTCGCGCATCAGCTGGTTGAGCGACTGCACCGACTGCCGCAGATCCTGGTTGGTCTGGGAGTTGGCGTCATACTCCTGCAGCGTGCTCTGCAACTGCTTCAGGCTGTCGTTGAGGGACGCCGGCAACTGCTGGGTCGCACTCTGACCGGTGAACTTGTCCAAGTTGGCGCTCACCGCACTGACGTTCTTCAGGGTCTGCTCCAGGGTCACCAGGGTATGGTTGACCTGGTTCAGCGTCTTGGCGGTGTCCATGTCGACGAACTTGTCGAGGATCTGGTTCACCTTGCGCTCAATCTGATCCAGCCCGGCCTGCACGGTCGGGAACACCTGATAGCCCGCCAGCTTGGTGGGCTGGAACCTGGGCGCATCCGGATAGAAGTTCAGATCCACCACCTTGCCCCCGGTCAGCAGGCTGGAGGTCTTGAGCGTCGCCCGCAACCCCTCCTTGAACTGCCGGCCGAACAGCGCCCGCCACTGCTCCTTCTCCGCATTGGCATAGCGGTGGGAGAGGCGTTGTACCTCGATCCGCGCCAGTACCGGGATCTGCCGGCTCTGGAACATCTGCACCCCTTTCTCGTCGATGAGATAGGGGGCCGAGATGACAGTGCCGACCCGGATGCCGCGATACTCCACCGCCGCGCCCGGGTGCAGGCCGCCGACGCTGTCCTCGAACAGGAACACGTAGTCGATGAACTGATCCAGGCTACCGGCCAGTACGCTGGCCTGATCCTGGAACAGGGTGAAGTCATCCATCTGCTTGACCGGCTCGCCGGGTGCCCAGCCGGGCGGCAGCCCCATGGTGATGCCGCCGTCCAGCAGGCTCTCCAGCGAATCCATCTTCACCTTCATCCCCTCGCTGCTCATGGAGACCTCGAAACCCGGGGTCATCCAGAAGCGGGAGTTGCTGCTCACCAGCACGTCATAGGGAGCGTTGATGAAGATCTGATACTGCATCTCGCTCTTCTCGGGCAGGAACTTCGCCTCTTCCACCTGGCCTATGGTGAAGCCCTGGTAGTTGATGGGCGAGCCGACCCCGAGTGCCCGGGTGTCGCGGCTGCTCAGCGATAATCGCAGCCCCTTGGCGTCCTGCGAGGCCAGTGGCGGCTTGTCCAGCATGGCGTACTCGTCGCGCGCCTTGCCCTGCTTGCCGGGTGCCAGTTCGATGTAGGCGCCGGAGAGCAGGGTGCCGAGGCCGGAGACCCCCTCCCGGCCGACCCTGGGCTTGACCACCCAGAACTGGCTGTCCTTCTTGAGCATGCCGGCGGCGGCGTTGGTCAAACGGGCCTTCAACACCGCATGGCTGTAGTCCTCGCTAAGCTCCACCGCCTCGATACGGCCCACTTCCACCTCGCGGGAGCGGATCACCGTCTTGCCCGCCACTATGCCTTCGGCCGTCGCCACCGTCAGGGTGAAGCTGGGACCTTGTGAATACCAGTGCTGGAACAGCATCCAGATCCCGATGAACAGCGCCAGCAGCGGCACCATCCAGATCGCGGCGGCCGAGCTCAGAAAATCAGAGCCGGGTTTCCACCTTTTCTTACGCTCACTCACGTTCGCGTTCTCCTTGTTGTAAATCCCAGATCAGGCGGGAATCGAAGCTCATGGCTGCCACCATGGTGATCAGCACCACACCCGCAAAAGCGACGGCCGCAGGGCCCGGATAGATGGTCATCAGGTTGTCGAGCCGGATCAGGCCCGCCAGGATGGCCACCACGAAGACGTCGATCATCGACCAGCGTCCCACGAATTCAGTCATGCGATAAAGCTTGAGCTTGCCAAGGGGCGATGCCCCCTGGCCGCGCTGTACCATGTAGCAGAGCCACAGCAGCGCCAGGATCTTCACCAGCGGCACCACCACGCTGGCGAAAAAAATCACCGCGGCAATGGGATAGGAGCCCATGGCCCACAGCAGTACCACCCCGCCGAGAATGGTGGAGGGGCTGTCATCCCCGAGAAAGACGGTGTCCATGATGGGGTAGAGGTTGGCCGGGATGTAGAGGATCACCGAGGTGAAGAGCAGCGCCCAGGTCCGGTTCAGCCCACCCGGTTTGCGGCTGTGCAGATGATCGCCGCACCGTTTGCAGCTGTCGGCACCGGCCTCGCTCAAGGCGCCGCAGATGTGGCAGCCCACCAGCCCGGAGGTCATGGCGCTGGCTTCGTCATCCTCCACCGTCAGCCCGTGCAGCTCGCTCGGCCCGAACAATCGTTGCCACAGCCACATCCGGTCCAGCGACGAGATCATCTTGATCAGCAGCACCGTGTAACCGACGAACGCCCAGAACGACAGGCCCATCTTGATGTCGGCCATCCCCATCAGCTTGACCAGCGAGATGAGCACCCCGATGAGGAACACATCCACCATCAGCCAGGGCTTGATCCGGCACAGCAGCCGGCCGAGGGAGCGCAGGGCGTTGCTGTGCAGATCCTTGTCGACCCGCCACAACACCAGCATGATGGAACCGATATAGACCAGCGGCAGGCCGATCAGGGTCAGGCTCAGCACGGCCCCGAGGAACAGGTAGCCCTGATCCACCAGGGTGGTGATGCACTGCAGAAAGGTCATCTCCTGCCCCACCCCCTTGGCGGAGAAGGACATGAAGGTAAAGGAGTTGGAGAGCACGAACATGATGATGGCCGCAAAGCCATAGGCGATGGGCCTGCGCTCCTGCTCCGGCAGATGGCGGCTCAGAGTGTGACCGCAACGCGGGCAGCTGCTCGCCTCCCCCACGGCCAGCGTGGTGGCCGGCACCAGCAGGTCGCACTCTTCGCACGCGGTGGCGTCATGGGTATAGGTGGGTTGGTGTTGGTGTGAAACCGGATGCAAGATGAAACCCCAGCATGAGGCCCGCCACGGGGCCAGAGCCGCCAATTATTACAGCAGCGGCCCGCGCCGACCAGCCCTGTCGTTGCACCATCCGGGTCAGGTGTGAGAATGACTTTGACAAGCAAGTGACCATTTAGCACAATCAAACGCCACTTTTTTTCCGCGGGACAATAATTTATGACAACTGAATCCCCAAGCTACTCCACGATTGAGCAAGCCTTCTCCCTCGGGAACGGGCAAGATTCTGCCCTCAACTGGTTGCGCAAGAATCGCAGTCAGGTCGCCATCTTCCTGGTGAGCGGCATCAAGCTGGAGGGGACCATCAGCGGTTTCGACCAGTACAGCGTGCTGTTGACCGATGCCCACGGCAACCAGCAGCTGGTCTACAAGGCCAAGATTTCCACCATCGCCATGCACTCCGGCCGGCCGCAGGTCAGCATCCAGCGTGCCCGCAAACCCCGCGTCTCCATGGCGCCGCGCCCCCACGGCGCTCCCGGTCGTTATGACGACAACCAGGGCGGCGGTAGCAGCGAGCAGTAATGCACTTGCCTGAGTCACCCCGACACCATTGCTGCGTCAAAGGGTGACCGAGTCCATTCTCATGTATCATGTCTGTCCCGTATGAGAATGGACTCCACTCTTCCTCCGAGCGGACCCATCCGTTTTCTCTCTCTTCCCTTCAATACTGCAAGTCGACCGGTCTGCCATCCCTGACCATGCAGGTCTGCATCCCCGCAGCCTGACCGGCCTGCACGCCGATCCCCGTATCCTCGAATACCAGACAGCCTGCCGGCTCGACAGCCAGCCGACGTGCGACCAGCAGAAACGTATCGGGATGGGGTTTGTGCAGCTCCACATCGTCGGCGGTCACCACCACGGGGAAGTAGCGATCCAGCCCGGTGTTGCGCAGCACGGCCTCGGCATTGATGCGGGGCGAGCCGGTGCCGATCCCCATCGGGATGCGGCCATGATAGCGCTCAACCAGTTCCAGCATGGCCGGGAAGACGGTCGCCTTGTGCAGGTTGGCCACGTAGTGTTCGGTCTTGCAGCGGGTCACGATGAGCGGATCCAGGGCGATCTGTTGCTGCTCGGCCACCAGCAGGGCGATTTTGCGGCTCGGCATGCCACCCAGCTCATAGAACCAGTCTGCATCGAAGTGAAAGCCAAATTCGCGGGCCGTGTGCGCCCAGGCGGCGAGGTGCAGCGGCATGGAGTCCACCAGGGTGCCGTCGAGGTCAAATACCAGACCTTGAAATCCGGATAGGGTCATGTGCGGAGTCTGTCTCTGAACAAAGGGCCCCCATTCTAGCCAGAGCCATCTTTGCTCGCCACGGCCTAGGTGGCGAGAAACGCTTGCCCCCACATTTGTGCCTGAAAATAGATGGGTGTCAGTCTGGCGAGTTCCAGCTGATAAGTGGGCGCCAGCTGGGCCAGCAAGGGCCAATCCCCCTGTTCATAGCTCTTCACCAGCTGAAACAGATGAAACAGCGGCCCCTCGCGAGACTCCAGCGCCCGTCTCACGTCCTTGGGCAGGTGGGCCTTGAGCTGCTCGGAGAGCAGCGAGCCATCCAGTACCAACCCCACCAGAAAGGCCCAGCTGGCAGCCGCCTTGCCAAGCGCATTCAGTGCGATCAGCTCGCAGAAGCGGCCGCGGGCGATGGCCATGCGGGTACAGGCCTCCGGCATGTGCTGGCTGACTCTGGCCAGCCCGTAGATGAGCACGAACTTGCGGATCTCCTGCTCCCCCAGATAGGAGAGCGCCCGGGTGACCGAGACGATGGGGCTGGCGTGATCGAAACCGGGGGCGTTGACATAGCTCAGCAACTGCCCCGGCAACCAGGCATCCTGCTCCAGCAGGGTGGCCACCCGGGCGAAGGAAAACTCCTCGCGGCAGATCAGCTGCAGTATCTCCTGCACCAGCTTCATGTCCGGCTGGGCGGCGCGCTGGTTGACCAGCTCCGGGCGGGCGAGAAAACCGCCGGCGAAGAAGTCGACTCCCGCCTCCTTGAGCGGCAGGAAGTCTCCCCAGGTCTCGATGTCGAGGGCCATCCGCTTGTGCTCGGTCGGCTGGCGGATCCCCTCTTCGCCCATCCAGAACACCAGCAGCCGGGAGGCGTTGAACCAGCGCGGCTCGCGCTGGGCACCGTGCACCGCCAACCGGCGCCGGTAGTCGCGCCACTGTTCCAGCACGGGGAAGGAGGCGGGCAGCCGATCGGCGGAAGCCTCGACCAGCGGTATGGTGTCCTGATCGAACAGCAGGGGGCGCAGTTCATCGAGCTGCTCGTGGGTGAAGGGCAGCAGGTATTGCCGCCCCTGTGCCAGCAACCGGCACTGGGCCGCCAGCAGCGTCCATTCGGACGGGTCGGCAAGCTGATAGTCGATGCCATAGGCGACGAGGGCGAGACGGCGGTTGAAGATGGGATAGCGACGTAACAACATGGGCTCACCGATAGGCTAGCGTACACGCCCTCCCCTGCGATTTGGCATGATAGAGCGCCTGATCAGCCTGTTCGGTCAAGCTCTGCCATGTTCCATCCAGCGAGGGAACCAGATAGCTAAAGCCTATGCTAACCGTAATGAAATCAGCAACTCGGGAGGCCGGATGCGGGATCTTTAATTCGCTGAGCCCCTGGTGAATCTGTTCCGCCAATCGCTCCGCCTCGCCGGGTTGCGGCCCGCACAACAGGATCACGAACTCCTCGCCGCCATAGCGTGCCACCAGGTTGGTGCGCCGCCGCTCCGCCTCCTGCAGCAGACCGGCCACCTGTTGCAGACATTGGTCCCCCTTGGCGTGACCGAAGTGATCGTTGTAGGACTTGAACTCATCCACATCGATCATCAGCACCGCCAGCAGATTCTGATGACGGCGCGCCCACTCCCACTCCCGCTGCATGGTGAGATCCCAGTGGCGGCGGTTGGCGATGCCGGTCAGCGGGTCCTCCAGCGACAGCAGCGACAGGCGCTTGTTGGCCTCCTCCAGCGCCCGGTTGGTCTCCGCCAGCTGCATGGTGCGCTCGCTGACCCGCTGCTCCAGTTCACGATTGAAACGCTCGAGCGCCTCCTGGGTGCGCTGGCGGATCAGCAACTGGGAGAGCATGGCCGCATACTGCTTGAAGATCTCGCTCTGATAGGCCTTGAGCGGTCGACGCCACAGCAGGTTGTCGGCCGCAATCCAGCCGATCGGGGTGGCGCCGTCCCACAGCGACACCATGGCGTTCCAGCCGCGACCCACCTCCTGCTTCTCGTAGTAGAGCGGCGCATCCTCCAGCACCAGCACATAATCCTTGCGGCGCAGCGCCTCCTGCACCGTGGGGTGATCGGGAATGGGACTGATGAAGTGGTGCTCGTCGATCAACTCGCCCGCCTCGTTGGTGCCCCAGGTGCCGTGCATGGTCTTGAACTCGGCGTCGACCAGGAAGATGGCGATGCGATCGAACTGCAGCTCCTGGCGGGCCAGCACCACGGCCTCGCGCAGCAGTTGATGCTCGCTGTCGCAGCGGGAAAGCTGAACCCCCACCTGATGCAGCGCCTGCAGCATGCTGAGGAAGGAGCCTTGCAGCGCCTGGCTGCGGATGAGGTCGGCCTGGGTATGGCGCCGCTGATCCCGCTCCAGATCGATCTGACTGGCGAGCAACCGGCTCTCCAGCTCGGCGGCAAGATAGTGCATCAGCAGCTGAATGCTCTGTTGCTGACGACGGGAAAGACGATCGAGGCGGCGGCGGGTCTCCAGATAGACCACCGCCTCCAGCCCCTTGTGGCGCTTGAGCGGGAAACAGGCGCGCAGGCGTGTCGTCTGCGGTTCAACCGTCTCCCAGATGTCGTGAGGGTGGGCTAGTTGCTCCACCACCAGCTGTCCCTTGTCGAGGGCATGTTCGATGAAAACGATTGGCAGCTGGAGCGTAGCAAGGGCGTCGGCAGTCAGGCAGACCAGCCCCTGTTCGAGCTGAAAGCTGTATAGCTGGGACTCGGGCGCCCGCAGCCACAAGTAGATCTGTTCGGCCTCGGTTTTTTCCCTGACTGCCGCCAGCGTCACTTCACAGAGATGTTCAAAACTGGTGAAGTGCTCTGGATCCCATTCCTGCATGCCTGCCATCCTTGGTTGTATCCAAGCGAGTATAGCGGCAAACATTGCACTTTAATTGACTAGCCAGTCAAAAGCGCGATCCAGAGCCCACTTTTTATAACAGATTCAACGCCTGCATCGCGTCACGAATGCGGGTACGCGTCGCCTCGGACAGCGGCATCACCGGCAGGCGGCACTCCTCGCTGCAAAAGCCCAGCAGGGAGACCGCATACTTGGCACCGGCGGGGCTCGGCTCGGCAAACATCGCCTGATGGAGCGGAATCAGCTTGTCTTGCAGTTCGCGCGCGGCTTGCCACTGGCCGGCCAGCGTGAGGTTCTGCACTTCGGCCACCAGCTTGGGCGCCACGTTGGCGGTCACCGAGATACAGCCCTGACCACCGCCGATGTTGTAAGCCACGGCGGTGGCATCTTCACCGGACAGCCAGGCAAACGGCTTCTTGATCAGCTGGCGTTCGGTCCAGGGGCGGGCCAGATCGCCGGTGGCGTCTTTCACCCCGGCAATGCGCGGCAGCTCGGCCAGTCGGGCCAGGGTAGCCGGCTGCACGTCGACAATGGCGCGCGGCGGGATATTGTAGATGATGATCGGCTTGCTGGTGGCGTCGTGCACCGCCTTGAAGTGGTGGTAGAGCCCCTCCTGATTGGGGCGGTTGTAGTAACCGGCCACGTGCAGGGTGGCATCGGCCCCCGCCTGCTCGGCATGACGGGTGTACTCGATCGCCTCGACCGGGTTGTTGGAGCCGGCCCCGGCAATCACCGGAATGCGGCCCGCCACCAGCTTGACCACCAGCTCCACCACCCGGCAGTGTTCGTCATGGGTCAGGGTCGGGCTCTCGCCCGTGGTGCCCACCGGCACTATGCCGTGGGTACCCTGTTCGATATGCCACTCCACCAGACGCGCCAGCGCTTCTTCATCCAGCTTGCCCTGTCGAAAGGGGGTGATCAGGGCGACGATTGAACCTTTGAACATGGAATTTCCTTCTCCGTTGACTCATGAATGTGGCAATAAAAAACCCCGGTACGATGTGCGCAACCGGGGTTTGAATCTGCTCAGGGATGAGAGGTTACGCGCGAACGTCGGCAGGCCCGAATGTCAGGCTTTTTTTATGCTTTCGTTTCAACCCGTTGAACCGCATTGCGTCATCTCTGCTCAAAAAATGGTGTCTGGGCATATTTCGGGAACACGGCATAAATGTCAAGGCGAAAGCGGCTATGTATAATGGCCGCCCAAAATTGCGTGGAGAGACCCGATGAGCAGCCCGATCAGTGCCGTCAGCCAGATGCTGGAACGAAACCAAGCCCTCTTTGTCGGCAAGCGGCTGCTGGTGTGCGGCGCGCTGGAGGATGACTATCCGCGTCAGCTGGCGACCCTGGCCCACTCCCTCACCGTCTTTACCACGGATTACTGCTATTACCGCAGCCAACAGGCCGCGCTGGGGGATGCCATCCTGTTCGATCATCAGCTCGGCGGTGCCCCCCGTTTCGATGCCCTGCTGCTGCTGATGCCCAAGGCCAAGGCCGAGGCCCAGTATCTGCTGGCCATGATGACCCCGTTGCTGGAAGCCGGTGCCGAGCTGTTCCTCGCCGGTGAAAACCGCGGTGGCATCAATGGAGCCGACAAGCTGCTGGCCCCCTATGGCGACAACCCGGTCAAACGCGACTCGGCCCGCCGCTGCTCCCTCTATCACGGCGAGCTGAGCAAACCGGTTGAACCGTTCGAGCTGAATAGCTGGTTTGGTCGCTATCAATGCCAGGCTGGCGAGACCGAACTGACCGTGCTGGCCTTGCCCGGCGTGTTCAGTGCATCCGAACTGGATCTCGGCAGCCAGATGCTGCTGGCCAGCCTGCCGGCCATGCAGGGATCGCTGCTCGATTTCGGTTGCGGCGCCGGGGTGATTGGCTCGGTGCTGGCCAAGCGCAATCCCGAACTCAGGGTCACCATGGTGGATATCAACGCGCTGGCGCTGGAGTCCAGCCGCCGCACTCTGGCCATCAACGGCCTGCAGGGCGAGGTGCGGGCATCCGACGTCTATTCCGACATTCAGGGGAAATTTGACCGGATCGTCTCCAACCCGCCGTTCCACGCCGGTCTCAAGACATTCTACGCGGCCACCGAGACCTTCCTGGCCAAGGCGCCGGATCATCTGCAGTCCCAGGGCTCGCTGACGATAGTTGCCAACGCCTTCCTGCGATATCAGCCTATACTGGAGACGCACTTCAAACGGACTGAAGTGATCAGCGGCGATGCCAAATTCAAGGTCTATCTGAGCAAAGTGTAAATAAGTGTAACCAGTCACCGGAAACAGGTAGAGAGCCCCATACGGGATCTGATAAGGTAATTGTCACACCTCAAACCACCCCTTTAGGGGTGTTTTTTTGCATCAAGCTGAAAACCTTTTCATAGTATGAATTCAGGGAGAGAAATACGATGGCAGGCATACTCACCATGATCCTGGCCGGCGGCGAAGGTACTCGCCTCCAGCCACTCACCACCACCCGCAGCAAGCCCTCGGTTCCCTTCGGCGGCAGCTACCGACTGATCGACTTCGTCCTCAACAACTTCGTCAACGCCGACTTCCTACGCATCTACGTATTGACCCAGTTCAAGTCCCAGTCCCTCTATCTGCACATGAAGAAGGGCTGGAACATCGTCGGCATCACGGATCGCTTCATCGACCCGATTCCGGCCCAGATGCGGATGGGCAAACGCTGGTATGACGGCACCGCCGACGCCATCTACCAGAACCTGCGTTTCATCGAGATCTCCGACCCCGAGCACGTCTGCATCTTCGGCTCCGACCACATCTACAAGATGGACGTGAGCCAGATGGTGACCTTCCACAAGCAGAAGGCCGCCGCCCTGACCGTCGCCGCCCTGCGCATGCCCATCGAGGAGGCGAGCGCCTTCGGGGTGATCGAGGTGGATCAGGAGGGCCGGATGATCGGCTTCGAAGAGAAGCCCAAGCGACCCAAGCACATCCCCGGCGATCCCACCCAGGCGCTGGTCTCCATGGGCAACTACATCTTCGAGACCGAGGCGCTCTATCGCGAACTCAAGCGCGATGCCGCCGAGGAGAACTCCAGCCACGATTTCGGCAAGGACATCATCCCCAGCCTGTTCCCGCGCGCTCCCGTCTATGTCTATGACTACAGCACCAACGTCATTCCGGGCGAGAAGCCCAACGTCTACTGGCGCGACGTGGGGACGCTGGACTCCTACTGGCAGGCGCACATGGACCTGGTGGCCGACGATGCCCCCTTCTCTCTCTACAACCGCAAGTGGCCGCTGCATACCCACTACCCGCCGCTGCCACCCGCCACCTTCGTCGATACCGACGACTGCAAGGTGAAGATCGCCAACTCGCTGATCTCCGGCGGCTGCTTCATCCAGGGCAGCCAGATCCAGCGCTCCATCCTGGGTTTTCGCTGCAACGTGGGGCCTTGCAGCCACATCAGCGAGTCGGTCCTGCTCGGGGACGTGAAGATCGGCGAGGGCTGCTCCATTCGCCGCGCCATCATCGACAAGAACGTTGAAATTGCGCCCGGCACCGTGATCGGTGAAAATCTGGACCATGACAGAGAACGATTTACCGTGTCCGAAGGCGGTATCGTCGTGGTACCTAAGGGAGCAAGAGTTGGCTATTAACCCACTGAAAATCCTGTTCGTTGCCTCGGAAGTTGAGGGGCTTGTGAAGACCGGGGGCCTGGCTGACGTAGCCAGAGCCCTGCCGCTGTACCTGGCCCAGAAGGGGCATGATGTCAGGATCATGCTGCCCTTCTACAAGACGATAAAGCGACGGGATGAGGCCAAACTGCTGGTCTCGCGCTGGCTGCCAACCCACCCGGGCCTGCCGGATATCGGCTATCGCATCTATCAGATGGATCTGGAGGGAGTCTGCGTCTACCTGCTCGACTGCCCGCAGTACTTCGATCGCCCCCAGCTCTACGCCGAGAACAACCAGGCCTATCCGGACAACGGCGAGCGCTTCGCCTTTCTGGCCGCGGCCGCGCTGCACGCCAGCGAACAGCTCGCCTTTGCCCCCAACATAGTGCACTGCAACGACTGGCACACCGGCCTGCTGCCGCTGCTGCTGAAAACCCGACACGCCCACAACCCCTTCTTCCAGCACACCCGCAGCGTGATCAGCATTCACAACGCGGCCTTTCAGGGGGTATTCGAGCGCCAGCAGTTCTGGGCGGTGCCCGAGATTGCCGACTACGAACAGCGCATCAGCTACGACTACGGCCACGTCAACCTGCTCAAGTGCGGTGTGCTCTATGCCGACAAGATCAACGCAGTCAGCCCCAACTATGCCAGCGAATTGCTGACCCACCTGGGTGCCCACGGCATGGCCAGCATCTTCCAGCAACGGGCGGCGGATCTGCGCGGCATCCTCAACGGCTGTGACTATCAGGACTGGGATCCGGCGTTCGACGACTTCCTGCCGGCCACCTATGACGTCGACAACCTGGCCGGCAAGCGCATCTGCAAGCAGAATCTGCAACAGGAGACCGGCCTGCCGGTGGCGGATCTGCCCATCTATGGCATGGTGTGCCGGCTGACCGAGCAGAAGGGCGTTCACCTGCTGCTGCCAGTGCTGGACAAGTTTCTGCATCACAAGGTGCAGGTGGTGATCGTCGGCTCGGGGGATCCCTCCCTCGCAGCCCAGTTGCAGACCCTGGCGCAACAATTCCCGGACCGGCTCGCCTTCATCAACACCTATGACGACCGGCTCGCTCATCTGGTGGAAGCGGGTGCCGACTTCTTCCTGATGCCTTCCCTGTTCGAACCGTGTGGACTCAACCAGATGTACAGCCTGGCCTATGGCACCCTGCCGCTGGTGCGGGCCGTCGGCGGCCTGAAAGATACAGTGGTGGACTGGGATGCCGACCCGGAGCACGCAACCGGCTTCTGCTTCAACGATCCGACCGCCAACATCTTGCTCGATGCCATGCGCCGCAGCCTGCTCTACTACCTGCAGGATCCCGAGCAGTTTGCCCGGGTGCAGCGCAATGCCATGAACACCCGCTTCAACTGGCCGGATTCGGTCACTCAGTACGAGCAGATGTATCAGGACGCACTGGCCCGCCACTGAGGAAGATTGCTGAAGTTTTGTCCCCTTGATGCTGCTTTGAACGTCAACAGCGAAAAAAGTCCCCTTTGGCTGTTGACGCTCCTTCAAAACTCTATAGAATCCCCCACCGCAGTGATGCGAAGGTGGCGGAATTGGTAGACGCGCTAGCTTCAGGTGTTAGTGTCCCACGG